>DAIOVT010000069.1:0-12172 GCA_036758885.1 Kineosporiaceae bacterium | reverse complement strand
AGCAGCAGCACGGCGGTCGCGACCACCGAGCCCAGCACCAGCACGCCGAGCGTGAGATAGGTGTCCGCCTGGTCGAGGCGGGTCGCCGTCCGGGAGGCGGGCAGCACCACCAGCGCCGGGAAGGACCACCAGCACAGGTGCGCCGCGAGCCGCTCGCGGGCGGCGCCCCGGCGCAGCTGCCGGGCGGTGAGCCACCCCGCGGCCAGGCCGACCAGCACCGCCACCGGCCAGACGATCAGGTCGTGGCTCTTGGGGTCGTCCATCAGCGCCAGGTCCGAGCCGATCAGCGCGCTGAACCGCACCTGCCGGCCGGTGACCAGGGTGATGGTCAGCGCGGCCATCGCCCAGGCGACCCCGACCACGAACGGCGTCCACCTGACCAGCAGCGAGCCGGTGTTCGGTGAGCGGGGGTCGTGCCGCGGGGCGGCCCGGTCCGATCCGTCCGGTCCGCCGTGCTCCTCGGGCAGCCGGATCAGCTGGGTGCGGCGACGTTGCCGGGTTCTCGGGCCGGGTGCGGCGGTGACCGCAGGGTTCACGGGTTGTACCGGCCCGAACAGGCCCGGGCCAGCACCCTGATCAGGTCGAGATTGCCGCGCAGTCCGGAGATCTTGGTCGGTACCTCACCGGGCGGGTAGCGACGCGTGGTGGGCAGCTCCACGCACCGGTAGCCCAGCCGCGGCACCCGGTAGTTCAGATAGGCGAGCAACTCGTAGCCGGAGAACACGTCGCGGAACGGCTGCACCCGTTCGTCGCGCAGCACCTCGCTGCGGTAGCCGCGGAATCCCTGGGTGGTGTCGGTCCAGCGGTGCCGCGAGGCCAGCGAGAGTGCCGGGGCGTGCAGCAGCCGGATCGCCAGATCACGCAGCCGGGGCGTGTTGATCGCGCGGCCGCCGGGCACGTACCGCGAGGCCTGCACGAAATGGACGCCGCCGGCCATCGCCGCGATGAAGTCGGCGATCGGGTCGGGATCGTCCTTGTTGTTGCCGTCGATGGTCACGACGCCCTCGTAGTCGTGGCGGAGCGCGAAGTCGTAGGCGCAGCGCAGCTGGCTGCCGAGCTTGCCCGGCCCGGTCTTCACCAGCAGCGCAGCCACCCCGGTCTGCGCCAGCAGCGCCTCGCCGAGCGAGCCGTCGGTGCTGCCGCCGTCCGCGATGATCACGTCGGCGATCCGGGGCACGTCGAGCTCGGCCATCCGGTGCAGCAGGGTGCCGATCCGGTCACCCTCGTTGATCACCGGGACGACGACGCACCAGCGCGCGGTGCGTCCGGTCCAGTGCCGCACCTCGTAGCCCGGCACCTCACGTCCCGCCTGAGCGAGCGGGTCTCCCGGGTCGAGCGGGGCGACCGGATCGGTGATCCGCCGCAGCTGCAGCGTGTCGTCGAGTTCGTCGAGGTGCTCCGGCTCGGGCATCAGACCGCCTTCAGTGCGATGAGAACGACGCCGGCCATCACCAGCACGATGCCGAGCACCGTGGTCGGCCGCAGCGTCTCGGAGTAGAACGCCACCGAACCGGCGGCCACCGTGGCCACGGCGCCGCAGGTCAGGATCGGGTGGGCGACGTTGAGCGGGAACAGGGTCAGGCTGACCGCGTAGACGACGAACGAGGTGCCGTAGAGCACCAGGCCGAGCCAGAGCATCGGGTTGGTCAGCACCCCGGGCACGGCCAGGCCGTGCGCCATCGCGTTCTTCATCACCAGGCTGGCCGCCGCGTTGGCGAGGATGCCGCCGAGCAACAGCAGCCAGCTCATACCGGCGAGACCTCGCCGCGTGCCGCCCGGTCGCGCAGCGTCGTGGCCAGCCGGAGGGCCTGTTCGATCGCCGGCATCGTGTTCGGTGACGGTGAGAGCATCTCGATCACCGACACCCGGCCCGGCAGATGTGCCGAGATCGCCCGAACGGCCCTGCATTGGTCCACGCTTCCTTCCGCCCCCGGGTCCGACCGGTCCTGCGAGATCTGGGCGCCACCCAGCGGAGCCAGGTCGACGTCGCTCAGATGCACGTGGCCGACCAGGTCGGCGTGCGCGGCGAGCAGGTCCTCGACGTCCTCACCGGCCAGGTGCGCGGCGCCGGTGTCGAGCTGCATGCCGATCGCCGGGTGCCCCACCGCCCGCACCACCTGCGCGGTCTCGGCACCGGTGGTCATGAAGTTCGCGCCGTACCGGGTCGGGTTCGGCTCGAGCATCAGCTGCACGCCGGCGGACGCGGCCAGGTCGCCCGCCCGGGCGAAGAACCCGGCGCCGCGCTCGAGGGCGGTGGCGTCGTCCAGGCCGGTGCGGTCACGGTTGCGCGGCGAGCCGAAGACCAGCCGGACGGCGCCCAGCCCGGCGCCGACCCGGAACACCGCGGCCAGCCGGTCGAGCAGCGCCTGCTGCACCTCGGCCGGGCCGAACACGTTCAGCCCGGTGGTGCCGAACAGCAGCGACTGCATGCCGGTGATCTCGATGCCGCGATCGGCCCACCAGCCGCGCAGCCGGGCGAGTTCGGCGTCGGTGGCCGCGGCCGGGTCGGGGAAGTACTTGCTCGGTGCCACGTCGATCGCGTCGACCCCGAACCGGGCGAGCAGATCGGCGACCGGACGGTCGTCCGCAGGGTCCCAGGCGATACCGGAGATCCCGATCCGCACCGGCCGCTGCGCGCCCACCGCCCCGCTCATCGTCTCAGCGCACCCCTCAGCGCGCCGGCGAGGACGGTGCTGTCCGGGCCGACCGTGCCGTCCCGGACGCCTCGACGCTGGACAGGCTGACCGTGGTCGGCTCGGACTGGGCGTAGGCGCGGATCGCCAGCATCGACTCGCGCCGGGAGTACTGGTAGGCGCCGACCCCGCCGAACAGCCCGGCGTAGGTGGTGCGGAAGTCGTAGCGCGCCACCGGCCCGTCGAGCTCGTTGCCGAACTCGCGGCCGAAGCCCTCGGCGGCCACCTCGGCGACCTGCAACGGCTGCGCGGTCAGGTGCACCAGCGAGAGGTTGGCGCCGATCGCGGTGGCGACGTCGGTCCAGAGATTGACCATCGGGTAGAACTGGAAGACCCCGCGCGAGTCGACCGCCTCGAGGGCGTTGCCGTGCCGCAGGTCGTGGATCACGTTCTTGCGCAGCCCCGGACCGACCAGCCCGGGCAGCCGCACCACCAGGGCGTTGATGAACTTGTCGGCGCAGAACTGCTCGAGCCGGCGCCGGTTCGCGCCGTAGGGGTGCAGGCCCGCGGTGTCGACCTTGGTCGACTCGTCGACGCCGTACGGGTCGCCGAACACGTCGACCGTGCTGATCAGCACGAAGTCGTTCGCGGTCACCGTGTCCAGGTGCGCGATCAGGGCATCGACGGACGCCGCGTCCCCGGCCGGGTCGGTGTTCGCCCGCCACTTCGCGGCAGGCGCCCCGGCGCAGACCAGCAGGTCGAAGTGCCGGCCCTTGATCTCGCCGATGGTGCTCGACCGGAACCCGGCGTCGAACTCGGTCTGTCCCCGAAGGGTGGTGCCGACATAGCCGGTGTGGCCGATGAGTCCTCTCACGCGCGGCACTCTAGTCATAACTCTGAGAAATCACTCAATTACCAAGGGTGGCAGCGGTGGGCGGGCTGAGCTGTTCGGCGTCCAACCGTTCGAGCACGTCGTAGATGTTGTCGATCTTGCCGCCGAGCACCGAGAACAGCCCGGGCAGTTCGGTGTGCCGCTCGAACAGGATCGGCCTGCCGTCGTCCCGCTCGTTGCGCAGCAGCACCGTCTTCACCTCGACCAGCGAGTCGACGTACCGCGAGCCGGCGACCGCCGGCAGGTAGCGCCGGGCGTCGCGGATCATCCGGTCGGCGCGTGAGGTCGCGCCCGGCTCGGCGGTCGGTCCGGCAACCGGTCCGGCAACCGGCCGGGGTGCTGCGCCAGGGTGGCCGGGCAGCTCGGTCCAGTGCCGGTGCGGGGTGTAGCGAACATGCGAGAGCGTGTGCAAACCCCTTGGCGGGAAAGGCATCAGCGAGAAGAAGGGTCCGTCCATGACGGTCACGCCGAGCCCGGCCAGCTCCGGCGGAACCTGCACCAGCGCCATCTCGGTGACCTCGTGCTTGAGGCCCAGCGCCACCCCGGCGAAGTCACCGCCGAAGGTGTTGATCCGGCTGTAGGTGCAGTTGAACACGTAGGGCGCCCGCAGCGTCGTCACCGTTCCCGGAACGCCCGTGCTGGTGAGCACCCGGATCCGGTCGCCGTCACGATGCAGCGAGAGCGCCTGGGTCGCCGTCCGCACCTGCACGCCCACCTCGTGCAGCGCCGTCCGTGCCCAGGCGGCGAGCACCGTCGAGTCGAACGCCCACTCCTCGACCTCGAACGCGGCCTCGACCGTGCGCGGGTCGAACAGGTCGCGCAGTTGCGGCCGCAGCGGCAGCGCCGGGGCGCCGATCTTCTTGCAGAAGGCGGTGAACTGCCGCTGGTTGGTCTGCGACCCGCGCCGGGCCAGCGCGTACACCTTGACGAAGTCGCGGCGGATCGCCTGCGGCCAGTCGGCCAGGAACCGGGGCAGGTTCACCCGGCTGCGATAGGCCGTGGTGAACGAGCGCGGGTAGTGGTAGCCGTTGTGCACCCGCGCCTGGTTGTTGTACGAGGCCCGCCGCATCAGGCCGCTCTCACGTTCGAGCAGCACCACCTCGCGCAGCCCGCGCTCGCGCACCAGGTGCCGCGCGATGCAACTGCCGTAGAAGCCGCCGCCGATCACCACGGCGTCGACATCGGTGACATCGGCGGCGACGTCCATCTCGGTGCTGTCAGCAGCAGTGGTGCCGGCAGCAGTGGTGCCGGCAGCGGGGCCGTCGAGGGTGAGCGTCAACGGCCGGTGTCGTGCGGTTCGAGGCGGCGCAGGCCGGCCAGGTCGTCGGCCTTCTCGGCGTCACCGAGTACCACGACGTTGAGCCGCTGCCGGGCCGAGATCGAGGCGCTGGTGAACTCCTGGGCCACGTGGTAGGCGGGGGCCGCCCGGGTCAGGTCGGCGGTCTGCAGCACGTACTCACCGAGCACCAGCAGTACCAGCGAGAGCAGGAAGAACGACCCGGCGACCTGCAGCGACAGGCTGGTCCAGCCGCGCTCGACGTCCGAACTGAACAGGTTCACGCCGAGCACGTACACCGCGTAGAGCAGGCTCGCCGTCGCAGTCAGTATCGACAGCGCGTTCACCAGCCGCAGCGGTGCCCGGGACGACGAGAGCAACATCTGCCAGCCGCGCTCGGCGCCGTCCCGCAGCGAGGCCCGGCCCCTGGCGGGGTGCGGTGCGGCGAGTCCGGCGGCGCTTCCGGTGCTGTTGCCGGTGCTGTTGCCGGTGGTCGGGTTGGCCGGGTCGTTCGTCGTTGCGGTGAAAGGTGTTGCGGTGAAAGGCGTTGCGGTGAAAGGCGTTGCGGTGAAAGGCGTTGCGGCCGTGTGGGTCACGTACTCGCGGACGAATCCGCCGGTGGCCGGCAGCATTCTGAACGAGATCGCCGGCTGCGGGTGCTGCAGCACGAAGTTGACCACGGCGCGGTTCATCAACCGGCACGGCGGAGCGTCCTGGGAGAGCCGCACCCCGGTGGCCCGGCGCAGCGCGTTCTCGAACACCCGGCGGGCGATCCGGTAGTGCCACGGCGAGGGGTCGAAGCGGGTACCGGTCGCGAACACCACGTCGGCGCCGCCGATCGCCCGCTCGATCATCTCGGGCAGCTCAGCCGGGTCGTCCCGCAGCGGATCGACCACCAGAATGTAGTCGCCGAGCGCGTGCTCCATGCCCATCCAGTTGGCGACGTCCCGCTGCACCGGCCGGGCCAGCGCGTAGACCTGCAGGTTCGGCAGCCCGTCGACGCCGGTCAGCCGGCGCAGTTCCCGGACGCTGCCGTCGCTGGAGGAGTTGTCGACGACCACGATCTCGGTCTCGGCGACGCACTCGGCGAGCACGTCACCGATGGCGCCCAGCGAGGCGGCGAGATGGTCGGCCGCGTTCCGAACGACGCACACGACCGAAACGAACACAGGCAGGGACACGTATCAGAAAGTAGCCAAATCGTCGCTGTTTGTGCTCAGGTCTTCGGCTGGGAATGTGCTCAGGGGGACGGATGAGAAACCGGCCGTCCGGTGGTCTGCCGGGACCGGTCCGGGTCTGCCGGCGGCGGCAGGTCGGTCGGTGCGGGGCCGGTCGGTGGGGGGCCGGCCGGTGCGGGGTCGGTCGGTGGGGCCGCCTCGGCCACCACCTCGCGGCCGATGTCGTCGGGGTCCGGCACCAGTTCGGGCGGCACCCGGTCGCGCCGTCCACGTCTGGCGGTGCGGATCAGACCGACCACCAGCAACAGCCCGAGCGCGACCACCGAGGCGGCCAGGAACCGGTTCTCCCAGTTGTAGCGAACCCGCACCCGGATCGGCTCGGTGCTGGTGTAGAGCGCCTCCGGATCACCCGGCACGGCCAGGTGCGCGTAGACGTCGACGTTGCCGTTGGCCCGCGCGCTGACCGGAACCTTGACGTTCGCGCGGGCCGGCTGCCCGCCGGCCGCGGGCAGCGAGACCTGTTGCGAACTGCCCACCGAGAGCCGGCCGGAGACCGGCCGCAGGGTCACGGTCAGCTTCACCGGGTAGGGCAACGTGCTCGAGACCGTGACCGGTAGCTCGCCCGAGGAGGTGAGCAGGTTGACCTCGCTGCCGGTGGCCACCGAGATGCCCCGCGGGAAGGCGTCGACCGCCTGGGTCAGCGAGGCCCGGGCGGCGGCCAGTTGCCGGGTCGCGGCGGGCGTCCAGGGCTCTTCACCGGTGGCCTGGTCGATGCTGCGCCAGTTCTGGCTCACCGCCGACAGCGCGGCCCGGCGCAGCGGCAGGAACACCGGGTTCGGTTCGACCAGCGCGGGCAGGTAGGTGAGGAACTCGTTGTAGGAGTCGTCGACGTCCAGCACGTGGGTCAGCGGCAGTTCGCGGGCCCGCGCCGCCGACGGGTAGTCGAGGGAGTAGGCGCGGGCGCCGTGGCCGGTGGCCCGCTCGGCCGAATCGGTGGTGACCGGCGCCTGGTTCGCGGCGTCCAGGCTCTCCAGGTGCACCCAGCGCGCCGAGCGCAGCAGGTTCAGCCCGGCGGCCATGGCGCCAGGATCGGTCGGGTTCCAGTTGCGCGGCAGCGCGGCCAGCAGCGCGGCGGACCCGTCGGAGCCGGCGTGCGCGCCGTCGGCGGCGCTGTAGGCGGCCAGGATCGCCAGCGCCCGCTGGGTGGCGAGCACGGGTTGGGTGCCGCCGCCGGCCATGTCGCCGATCGCGGTGTCCAGCCCCGAGTCGGTGACCAGGGCGGTGACGTCGGGCCGGGCACTGAGCAGCTGGAGGCGTCCGGGACGGGTGTTCGCCGGCAGCGTGTCGACCGACAGTGCGATCGTCCGGTTCTTGGTGCGTCCCAGCAGGTCGACGGTGCGGTTGTCGGCCAGTTCGCTCACCGGCCAGGCGAAGCTGTGGTCGATCGCCCGGCCGAGGATCGACGTGGTGGTGGTCAGCGTGGCGTCCTGGCCGGCGGCGAGCAGCCGGCCGGTGCCGTTGTGCGCCAGCGCCGCGACGTCCGGGTCGCCCCAGGCCAGCGCGCGCACGGAGCGCCCGGTGAGGCCGTTGCGCAGCTGGGTCAGGCGTTGCTGGGCGAGCCCGGCGGCCGGGGTGGTGGTGCTCTGCACCGTCGGCGCGGGCTGTGGAGTCACCGGTGTCCCGGCGGGTCCGGCACCGGCCGCCGTTCCTTTCGCCGTTCCGGATGTCGCGCCTGATGTCGCGCCTGATGTCGCGCCTGATGTCGCGCCTGATGTCGCGCCTGATGTCACGCCTGATGTCACGGCGGCCGGGCCGGTGGTCGCGCTGTTCGAGGCCGTGGTGCCACCCGTGGAGCCGGCGGCGGTCACCGTGTCGGTCAGCGCGGTCAGCACGCTCGGGTCGATCACCCAGCCGATCTGAGTGTCGGTGGTGGCCGCAAGAATGCGCTCGAGGCGTCCGCCGGGGGCCCAGTCGGCGAGCTGCCGGGCGCTGATGCCCGAGGTCGCGGCGTTGTCGCCGGCGGTCGGCCGGGTGGGCGCGGTGATCGGCGCGACCATCGACAGGCCGATCTCCCGTGGTGCCGCCTGCCCCGGGTCCCAGACCACGAAACCCCGCTGCCGGGTGAGCCGTTCGGGCTTGGCGGGCACGGTGCCGACGGCGTCCCCGGCGACCTCGACCGCCAGTCCGCGCGGCCCGAAGGCCGCCCTGCGGGAGAGGTCGCCGCCCGAGACGGTCAGGCTGAACGGAACCGACTGCCCCGGGGCCAGCGCGGCGGTCAGCGAGGTGGCCCGAACCAGCGTGCCCGCGGCGTCGTCGGTGCCGGCGGCCGCCCAGGTGGCCAGCCCGGCGACGTCCAAGGCCTCGGCGTTCAGCCAGAGCCGCACCGAGACGTCGGTGATCGGGGTGCGGCCGGTGTTGAGCACCGAGCCGGTCATCACGTAGTTCGTGTTCGGCGTGAGCACCGCGGCGCTCACCGACGAGATGGTCAGCGCCGCGGCCGACCCGGTGTCGGCGGCCGGGCGGGTGCCGGCCGAGGTTCCGGCCTGGGTGTCAGTGCGGGTGTCGGCACGGATATCGGTGCGGGTGGCGGCCCCGGCCGGGGACGGCGAGATCAGTGCGCCGAGGCCGGCGAACACAGGCAGCACCACACTGACGCACAGGGCCAGGACGACAAGCAGCCGGCGCGGCGGGTGCGAGGGCCGGCCGTGGGTCACGCCGAGTCCGCCAGGGCGGCTCGGGCCTGCCGGGCGATACGGCGTTCGTTGGGAAAGGCCAACCGCGCGGGCAGGTCGGCCAGCGGGACCCACGCGGCCTCGACCGCCTCCCGGTCGGGGTCACCCTCGACGGTGAGGTGCCCGCCGGTCGCCTCGAGCAGGTAGTGGTGCACGTTCTTGTGGATCCGGCGTCCCTCGACCGAGAACCAGTAGTCGATGATCCCCAGCGGTGCCAGTACCCGCCCCTGGATGCCGGTCTCCTCGGCGATCTCGCGGACGGCGGCCAGCTCGGGGGTCTCGTCGTTCTCCAGGTGTCCCTTGGGCAGGCACCACTCCAGCCGGCCGCCCCGGTTGATCCGGGCGATCAGCGCCGCCTGCGGGATCGCCGACGCCAGATCGACCACCACACCACCGGCGGACGTCTCCTCCACGGTGGGCAACGAGGATCGCCGCGGCGAGTGTCGCGAACCAGGAAAAGGGCGGGGCATCGTGTCACTGTAACCGTGCGGGCTGCACACTCCGCTGAGCGCCCTGCCGTGTGCCACCCCCGGCCCACCACCCCGGCGTGATCATGCAGAACCGCCTGCGTGCAGTTCTGCATGATCACGCCGGGCCGGGGGGCCCGTGCGGGGAGGCCACCACGAGTCGGCACAAAACCACGCTCTGGGTCGTGGATTCGGTGGTCTTCTGCCGACTCGTGGTCTCCGCCCGTGCAGTTCTGCATGATCACGCGGGAGTGGGGCGGCGCTTGCGGTCGTACGCTCGGTCGATGGATCGATCAACGGCTCGATCAATCGACAGCCCGGCGAACGCGAACCCGGTCATCGGACGGCGCCACCTGATGTTCGGCCTCGGTGGTGGTGCGTTCGCGGTGGCGGTGCTCGCGGCCTGTTCGGGGGACGACGCGGGCACCTCGGCTGCATCCGGTTCCTCGTCCGGCTCGTCGTCCCGGAGTCCGGTGCAGGGTTCATCTTCTGGCAGCCCGACGCAGGGGGCCGGCACCCAGGCACCCGACTCGACCGAGGCGATGAACTGGAAGCGCGTCGACATGGGCTTCGTCTCGGCCTACCTGCTGGTGCGTGGTGACCAGGCGGCGATGGTCGACACCGGAGCGCCGAGCAGCGCCGGCGACATCGAGAAGGTGCTCACCGCCACCGGGCTGGGGTGGGACGCCGTCCGGCACGTGATCGTCACCCACCTGCACGATGACCACGCCGGCAGCATGGACAAGGTGATGGAACTCGCCGGAACCGCCACCGGGTACGCGGGTCAGGCCGACATCGCGCAGATCTCCAGCCCGCGCGAGCTGCGACCGGCGGCGGACGGCGAGAAGATCTTCGGCCTGCGGGTGATCGCCACCCCGGGTCACACCGCCGGGCACATCAGTGTCTACGACGAGCAGACCGGGGTGCTGGTCGCCGGGGACGCGCTCGGCAACACCGGGGCGCTGTCCGGATCGAACCCGAGATTCACCGCCGACGCCGCGGCCGCGAAGGCGTCGGTGGCCAAGCTCGCCGAGCTGACCGGTCTGAAGACGATTCTGTTCGGCCACGGAGCACCGCTCGAAACCGGTGCGGCACAGGCACTTACCAAACTCGCGGCAAGCTGATCCGGCGGCTGGCGCGGGTCGGCCGCGGGTCGGCCGCGAAACGGGTCGACATGCTCTGGCAGGCTTGTCCGACGTGGAGAAGAACGACCCGCAGGTCCTGCGCCGGCGCATCGGCGCCGTCCTCACCCATCTGCCCGCCGAGGTCACCGAGCTCGGCGCCGCGTTCGCGCAGGCCGGCCATCGGCTCGCCCTGGTCGGCGGGCCGGTGCGGGACGCCGCGCTCGGACGCACCTCGCCCGATCTCGACTTCACCACCGACGCCCACCCCGACGTCACCGAGCGGCTGCTCGGCCGCTGGGGCGATGCGGTGTGGGACATCGGCAAGGCGTTCGGCACCATCGGTTCGCGGCGCGGCGACCTGATCGCCGAGGTGACCACCTATCGCAGCGAGTCCTACGACCCGAACAGCCGCAAACCGCAGGTGGTCTTCGGCGAGACGATCGAGGAGGACCTGGCCCGGCGCGACTTCACCGTCAACGCGATGGCGATCGACCTGGGCACGCTGACCTTCATCGACCCGCACGACGGGCTGAGCGATCTGGCGTCCGGCTGGTTGCGCACGCCGGGCACGCCGGAGCAGTCCTTCGGTGACGACCCGCTGCGGATGATGCGGGCCGCCCGGTTCTCGGCGCAGCTGCAGTTGGACGTCGACGGCCCGGTGTTCGAGGCGATGCGTGAGATGGCCGAGCGGATCACGATCGTGGCCGCCGAACGGGTGCGGGTCGAGCTGGAGAAGCTGCTGCTGGCCCCGCACCCGCGCCGCGGGCTGGAGCTGATGGTCGAGACCGGGCTGATGCAGTACGTCATCCCGGAGGTGCCCGCGCTCAAACTCGAGATCGACGAGCACCACCGGCACAAGGACGTCTACGAGCACTCGCTCACCGTGCTCGAGCAGGCGATCGATCTCGAGGACCCGCCCGGCACCCCGGCCGAGAACGGCGTCGCGGGCCCCGATCTGGTGCTGCGGCTGGCCGCGCTGCTGCACGACATCGGCAAGCCGGCCACCCGCCGGTTCGAGGCCGGCGGCGGCGTGAGCTTCCACCATCACGAGGTGGTCGGCGCCAAGATGACCCGGAAACGCCTGCAGGCGTTGAGGTTCGACAAGGACACGATCACCCGGGTGACCAAGCTCGTCGAGCTGCACCTGCGCTTCCACGGTTATGGGGACGGCGCCTGGACCGACTCCGCGGTGCGCCGCTACGTCACCGACGCCGGCCCGGAACTGCAGCGCCTGCACCGGCTCACCCGCTCCGACTGCACCACCCGCAACCAGCGCAAGGCGATGCGGCTGTCGGCCGCCTACGACGACCTCGAGCAGCGGATCGCCCAACTTCTCGAGCAGGAGCAGTTGGACGCCGTCCGGCCCGACCTGGACGGCAACGCGATCATGGCGCTGCTGAACATCCCCCCGGGGCGCGATGTCGGCCGGGCCTGGAACTTCCTCAAGGAGCTGCGCCTCGACCGCGGGCCGCTGACCCGTGAGGAGGCCGAGTCCGAGCTGCTCACCTGGTGGCGCGGCCAGTCGTCGTGATCATGCAGAAGTGCGTGGGCGGGCCACGAGTCGGCAGAAGATGACCGAATCGGCGGATCGAACGGTCGCTTTGTGACGACTCGCCGGGCCGGTTCCGATCAGAGGTACTGCCCGGGAGTTGTGGCCACGGCGCGGGACTCGTCGTAGCCGCGCACCCGCACGGTGCGCTCGCGGGCCGGGACGTCGATCAGCAGCACTCCGGTGTTCGGGCAGGTGAGCACGGTGCCGACCGGTCCGGTGAGGTGGTGCGGGCGCAGATGCCCGGTCGCCTCGCGGCGTCCCTTCGCGGTGTAGAACGCCATGGTCAGGCACTCGCACTGGTGCGGGAACCGGTTGTTC
>DAIOVT010000068.1:266-12240 GCA_036758885.1 Kineosporiaceae bacterium | reverse complement strand
CCGCCACCAGCTAACCGCGAACGTGACAGCTATTTTCGACTGATCACGCTGGGGCGGTGCGGTTCTGCATGATCACGCTGGGGTGTGGTTCTGCATGATCACGGGCGGCGGGTACCGATGCTCGCCTTGATCTCGTCGGACGCATCCCAGTCGTTGACCTGGGCAGCCGCGACCACCACGCCGTCCCGGAGCCAGAAGGCCTTGAACGCCGAGCCGAGGTCACCGACGACGTCCACCGAGTCGTAGCCCTGGGCGCCGGGGTGACCGACGTACTCGAAGCCGAGGTCGTACTGGTCGGTGAAGAAGTAGGGCTGCCGGTCGTACACCTCGTCGGCGCCGGCCAGGTTGCGGGCCGCGACCTTGGCCTGCTCGATGGCGTTGTCCCAGTGCTCGACCCGCAGCCGGCCGAGGGTGGGATGGTCCTGGTTGGCGATGTCGCCGACGGCGAAGACATCAGGGTGCGAGGTGCGCAGCCGGGCGTCGACCAGCACGCCGTTGTCGACGTCCAGCCCGGCGGCCTCGGCGAGCGAGGTCTGCGGCACGGCACCGATGCCCACGACCACCAGCCCCGCGTCGGCCAGGTCGTCGGCGGTGACCGCCGATCCCAGCCGCAGGTCGACGCCGTGCTTGCGGTGCAGGTCGGCGAAGACCTGGGCGATCTCCGGCCCGAGAACACGCAGCAGCGGCAACTGCTCGGTCTCGTGCACGGTGACCGTGGCACCCGCCGAGCGGGCGGCGGCGGTCACCTCGAGGCCGATCCAGCCGCCGCCGACCACGGCCACCTTCAGCGCCGGGTCGGCGAAGGCGGCACGCAACCGGTCACTGTCCTCGATCGTGCGCAGATAGACCACCGGACGGCCGCTGTTGTCGGCGAGAGCCAGATGCCGGGGCGTGGCGCCGGTGGCGAGCAGCAGCCGGTCGAAGTCCTCCTCCCCCGCGGCGGTGGCGAGCACCTTGCGGGAGACGTCGAGCCCGGTGACGACCGATCCCGTGCGCAGGTCGACGTCGTGGTCGCGGTACCAATCGGCGTCGTGCACCTGCGCGCCCTCGATCGGGTCGTTGCCGAGCAGGTACCCCTTCGACAACGGCGGCCGCTCGTACGGCAGATGTTGTTCGCCCGCGTGCAGCACCACCGGACCGGTGTATCCGGCCTCGCGCAGTTCCTGGGCGGCGGTCGCGGCGGCCAGTCCGCCGCCGACGATGGCGATGCTCATTCCGAATCGCTCCTCGGCTCACGGGCCGGCTCCTGCGCCGGCTCCTGCGTGGTCTCCGGCGTCCGCGCGGAGTCCGGGTTCACGGTCGGGCCCGCCCCAGCGGCAGGGCTCACAGCGGCAGGGCTCCCGGACGCATCGCCGGCGCGCCGCTGCTCGGCCTCGGCCCGGATCCGCCGCTCCATCTCCTCGCGTTCCTCGCGGCGCTTGCGTTCGACGATCTCGCCGTAGGTGAGCGCCGGCTGCGGCGGACCGGCCGGCACCTGCTGACCGGACGGCGCCTGGCCAGGCACCTGCTGACCGGACGGCGCCTGCCCCGGCACCTGCTGACCGGGCGTGCCCCACTGCTGCTCCGGCGCCTGCCCACCCGGCGTGGGCGACCAGGCGGAGGGCACCGGCGGACCGCCGGGCTGGCCGGGACCTGCTCCGGGAGAAGGGTTTCCGGTCGGTGGTGGCAGTTGCTGGTAGCCGGCGGGAGGCTGGCCGTAGACACCCGGCTGACCGTAGGTACCGGACCCGCCGGGCGGTTGACCGGGCATCTGATACCCCGGCGCCTGGGCCGACGGACGAGCCTGGAGCGCGGCGTCCGAGGCGTCCCTGCCGGTGCCGCCCGGCAGTTGCCGCAGCAGTGTGATCGCCGCACCGGTGTGTTCGGCCAGGCAGAGCACCTCGTACTCGCTGGCGACGATCTGGCTGGTCGAGGTGAAGTCGCGGCGGCCGCGGGTGAAGGCGTAGGAGATGACGCCGAACATCATGCCGAAGGCGGCACCGATCGCCATCGCCGCGAAGACACCGATCGCGGGCGCGGACTCGGTGCCGAACAGCGACAGCAGCAGTCCGACGAACAGACCGAACCAGGCACCCGACAACGCCCCCGCGACCGCCACCCGCGGGTAGCTCAGCCGGCCGGTGACCCGTTCGACCATGCGCAGTCCGCTGCCGACGATCGTCACGTACTGCACCGGGAAGGAGTTGTCGGAGAGGTAGTCCACCGCCTTCTGCGCCTCGAGATAGGTGCCGTACCGAGCGATCGGCTCACCCTTGGGCTGGGTGGGCAGACCGGTCTGGGGTGAGGCGCCGAGCGAGCGCAGGTTCGACATACCCCCATCCTCGCCTACCCCGCCGCATCGTGCCGAACCCGTACACCACCCGTTGCCGCATTCTCAGCAACCTCTGGCGAGATCCACAGCAGAACCACCGCCTCCAGCAATGGACAGTTGTCCCATCAAATAAGTAGCCTTTAGCCATGTCCCGACCTCATGCCGCTTCAGCCGGCACCGACCGGACGCCGCGGCGAGACCGCCGCTCCCGGTCCGAGGTCACCCCGATGCACCTCCGGAGTTCCGTCCCCGCGCGCCACGGCGCCCGGTGTCGCCCGCACTGTCGGGCGAGCTGTTGATCCAGCCCGCCCCAGCGACCACCGGCAGACGCCCACCCAGAACCCCTGAGGACACCTCATGCCCGTCGAGTTCATCAGCACGATCAACGTCAACCCGGCCAACGAGATCAACGGCCTCCAGCTCACCGACATCGACGTCCCTTTCCTGCGGCGCTACGCCCGCACCCTCGAGGAGGTCGGCTTCGACTACACCCTGATCCCCTACGGATCGCCGTCCTACGACCCGTTCACGATCGCGACCGCGGTCACCCAGTTCACCGAGCAGCTGCGACCGATAGTGGCGCTACGGCCGCACACCCTCTACCCCACCGTCGCCGCCAAGGCGCTGGCCACCCTCGACCAGCTCTCGGCCGGACGGGCCGTGGTGCACTTCATCTCGGGCGGCTCGGAGGCCGAGCAGGCCCGGGAGGGCGACTACCTGGGCCGCGAGGAGCGCTTCGAACGGCAGGCCGAGTACATCGAGGTGCTGCGCAAGGTGTGGGCCAGCCCCGAGCCGTTCGACCACGAGGGCCGCTACTACACCTTCGAGGACTTCGTCTCCCGGATCCGGCCGGTGAACGGCACCATCCCGGTCTCGCTCGGCGGCTCATCGGGGGCGGCACTGCACAACGGCGGCGCCCTGGCCGACATCGTCGGGCTCTGGGGTGAGCCCGCGGCCAACATCAAGGCCCAGATCGACACCTTCACCCAGGCCGCACACCGGGCAGGCCGGCTGGACCTGCCACGTACCTGGGTGACCTTCCGGCCGATCGTCGCGGCCACCGACGAGGCCGCCTGGGAGCGGGCACACCGGACCCTGGCCACGCTGAGCAGTTCCCGGCCGGTGTTCGGCCGGGGCACGCTGCGCACCGCCGCGCCCGATCACCCGGCCACCCCGATCGCGCGGGCCCTGGCCAGCCGGCACACCGCCGAGCAGGTGCACGACCAGTCGCTCTGGACGCCGACCGTCGCCTCGATCGGCACGCCGGGCGTCTCGGCGGCGCTGGTCGGCAGCTACGAGCGAGTGGCAGCGACGATCGTCGAGTACGTCGACCTCGGCGTCGACCTGATCTCGATCCGCGGTTACGACGACCTCAACGACGCGATCACCTACGGACGCTTCCTGCTGCCGCTGATCCGGCAGGAGCTCGCCCACCGCGAGCGCTCGCGCCGTCCCGCACTGCCCCGGCCGTCGGCGGCCGGTGTGCAACGCGCCGTCCGGCAGCTGGCCACGAGCCAGGCGACATGATCACGAAACAACCGGGCTCCCGGCAGCGCCATCAAGCACCCGCCGTGCATAGGCTGCCGCCCATGCGATGTCGATTCCGGCGGATCGGACTGATCGCCCTGCTCACCCTGGTGATCAGTGTCGTCGCCGGTGGGCTCGGCGCCGGCCCGGCCGGCGCCGCCACCGGGGTGCCGGATCCGCTGCGGGTCGGTACCGAGGGCGTCTATCCCCCGTTCAGCACGCAGCAGGGCGGCGAGCTGACCGGGTTCGACATCGAGGTGATGAACGCGATCGGCGAGCGCCTCGGGGTGAAGGTCGAGTACGTCGAGACGCCGTGGGACTCGATGTTCGCGGCGCTGGAGTCCAACCGCTTCGACCTGATCGCCAACCAGGTCACCAAGAACCCGCAGCGTGAGCAGCTCTACACACTGTCGGACCCGTACGTGACCACCACCGGTGTGCTCGTGGTCGCCGAGGCGAACCCCGAGAACATCAACGCCCTGGCCGATCTGAGGGGCAAGCGCGCGGCCGAGAACCTGACCAGCAACTGGGCCGAGGTGGCCAGGGCGAACGGCGCCGAGATCGTCGGTGTGGACGCCATGAACGACGCCATCGAGGCGCTGCGCCAGGGCCGGGTGGACGCCATGGTCAACGACGAACTGGCGGTCCGCAACTACATCGCCACCACCTCGAACCCGGGCATCACCGTGGTGGCGAAGACCGACGACACCAGCGAGTCGGTGTTCGCGGCGCGCAAGGACTCGGCCTGGATGCCGCAGGTGAACGACGCGATCAAGGCCCTGCAGGACGACGGCACCATCCAGCGGATCTACGACAAGTACTTCACCGCCGAGAAGAAGCCGACCACCTGGCAGGAGGTGGTGGCCGACAACTGGTGGCCGATGCTGGTCAAGGCGATCACGGTGACGCTGCCGCTGACCGCGTTGTCGTTCGCGCTCGGTCTGGTGCTCGCCCTGGCCGTGGCGCTGGCCCGGATGTCGACGATCCCGGTGCTCAGCGGGCTGGCCCGGCTCTACATCTCGATCATCCGCGGCACGCCGCTGCTGGTGCAGCTGTTCCTGATCTTCTACGCGCTGCCGCAGATCGGCATCAAGCTCGACCCGTTCCCCGCCGCCGTCATCGCGCTGAGCCTGAACGTGGCCGGCTACGCGGCCGAGGTAATCCGGGCGGCGATCTCCTCGATCGACAAGGGCCAGTGGGAGGCGGCCCAGACGATCGGCATGAACCGGGCCACCGCACTGCGCCGGATCATCCTGCCGCAGGCCGCGCGGACCGCCGTCCCACCGCTGTCGAACACCTTGATCTCGCTGGTCAAGGACACCTCGCTGACCGCAGTGATCCTGGTCGTGGAACTCTTCCGGCAGGCCCAGATCGCCGCGGCACCGACCTTCCAGTTCTTCGCCATGTACGGGTTGGCCGCGCTCTACTACTGGCTGATCTGTCTGGCCCTGTCCTTCGCCCAGTCTCGCGCCGAGACCCGACTGAACAGGTTCGTGGCCGCATGAGCACGCTGATCACCGCCGAGCACCTGGCCAAGGCCTTCGGCGAGCACGTGGTGCTGGCCGACGTCTCGTTCACCGCCGACAGCGGCAGCGTGACGGTGCTGCTCGGACCCTCCGGGTCGGGCAAGACCACGCTGCTGCGTTCGCTCGGCGGTCTGGAACTGCCCGAGTCGGGGGTGGCCACGATCGGCGAGGACCGCGTCGACTTCGCCGCCCTGCACCCGAACCGGGCCGGCCGTCTGCCGCGCGCCGAACGCGACCTGCTGGCCCGGTACGCGGCGCAGAGCGGTTTCGTCTTCCAGGGCCACAACCTGTTCCCGCACCGCACTGCGCTGGACAACATCGTCGAGGGTCCGGTCGTCGTCCAGAAGGTGCCCCGCGAGCAGGCGGTCGCCCGGGCCCGTGAACTGCTCGAGCAGGTGGGGCTGAGCGAGCACGCCGGCAAGTTCCCGTATCAGCTCTCCGGCGGGCAGCAGCAGCGGGTCGGCATCGCCAGGGCGCTGGCCCTGCAGCCCCGGCTGGTGCTCTTCGACGAGCCGACCTCGGCGCTCGACCCGGAGACCGTCGGCGACGTGCTCGGGGTGATGAAGGACCTGGCCGAGCAGGGCTGGACCATGGTCGTGGTCACCCACGAGATCAGATTCGCCCGGCAGGTGGCCGACCAGGTGCTGTTCATGGACGGCGGGGTGATCGTGGAGCGGGGCACCCCGGACGAGGTGATCCTGAACCCGAGCCAGCCGCGCACCCAGACCTTCCTGCAGCGGATCCTGGAACCGCTGTGAGGGCCCGCGCTCAGGCCAGCTGATCACGCAGCGATCCCAGCAGCACCTGCCACCACTCGGCGTGCCGCTGCTGAAACTCCTTGAGCGGGAAGCCATGCCGGGCCACGTGCTGCTGCGGGACGGCGTCCCAGCCGAAGTGCTCGACGGTGACCAGGGTGCCGCCGTCCACCGGGTCGAAGCGGACGGCGACCTCGGTGCGCTGCTCGTCGGTGAAGCTCGCCTGACGCCAACCGAAGACCAGCCGGTGAGGTGGGTCCCACACGCTCACCTCACCGATCTTGAACCGTTCGCCGTCGCCGGAGATCTCGACCAGGCGAAGCGGTCGTACCGGTTCGTCGCCCGGCCCGGGTTCGGGTTCGGACCCGGGTTCGGGTTCGGTTTCGGGTTCGAACGCCATCCGGCCGCCGGCGGTGGTGAACCGGAACAGGTCGCTGGGCCGCCACCACTCACCGATGTCGCGCACGAAGACCGCGAACGCCCGCTCGGGCGCGGCGGCCACCCGCACCGCGACCAGCACCCGCGAACGGGTCGCTCCTGCTCCGGTCATTCCCGCTCCAGGTGCGCCTTGAACGCGCCGAGCTGCTCGACCCAGCCCGCCTCGGCCCGGGCCAGCCAGCCACGCAGATCGGCCATCGGCGTGGGATGCAGGGTCAGGATGCGGACCCGGGCGTCGAACTCGGGGTGCTCCTCGTGCACCAGGCCGGCCTCGCGCAGCACCCGCAGGTGCCGGCTCATCACGGCCGGTGAGACGCCGAGTTCGGTGGCGAGCTCGCCGGCCCGGCGCGGCCTCGCGGCCAGCAGCTCGACGCCCCGGCGGCGCACCGGATCGGCCAGCGCCGCCAGGGTGCGATCGAGCACCTGATCGAGCGCCGGATCGAGCGCCGGGGATCCGCTCACGCCCAGTCGGACGAAACGATCGGGGCACCGATCGCGGCCTCGGCCTCGGCGCGGGTGACGGTGCGCACCGGCATCGAGAACGACCAGCGATGGCCCTCGGGATCGATGCAGGTGTAGACGCGGTCACCGTAGAACTCCTCGCGGGGTTCGACGATCACCCGCGCCCCGGCGGCCCGGGCCCGCTCGCAGTGCTCGTCCAGCCCGGCCTCGAGGGCGACATGCACCCGGCAGGTGTTGAAACCGTCGAGGCGGCTCGGGCTGCGCGTCCAGTCGGCCCACTCACCGCCGATCATGATCCGGCCCCGGCCGGTGGCGGAGGCCATCTCGTAGTGCGACTGCGCCGGGTCGGGTTCACCCGACTCGGTCGCCGCCTCGATCGCCATGGTCAGCTCGAACCCGAAGGCCGTGCTCAGCCACTCGGTCGCGGCCCGGGGATCGCGATAGGTCAACGAGGGCGCAAAGGTGATGTCGTCGCTCACGGTCGCCTCCAATGGAGTCGTCATCGTTCCTGAATCCAGAAACAATTTACGCTTCCGTGAAATATTCGCAACCCCGAAAACGGCGGCGCGATCAGCTCTTCAGCTTGTAGTCCTCGAGCAGGCGCCGTCCGATGATCATGCGCTGGATGTCGGCGGTGCCCTCACCGATCAGCAGCATCGGCGCCTCCCGGTAGAGCCGCTCGATCTCGTACTCCTTGGAGTAGCCGTAGCCACCGTGGATCCGGAAGGAGTCCTCGACGACGTCCCGGCAGTACTCGCTGGCCAGGTACTTCGCCATGCCGGCCTCGAGGTCGTTGCGCTCGCCGGCGTCCTTCTTGCGGGCCGCCATCACCATCATCTGGTGCGCGGCCTCGACCTTGACCGCCATCTCGGCCAGCCGGAACTGCACCGCCTGGTGCTCGGCGATCACCTTGCCGAAGGTCTCCCGCTCCTGGGCGTACTTGATGCCCAGCTCGAAGGCGCGCATCGCCAGGCCGCAGGCCCGGGCGGCGACGTTGACCCGGCCCACCTCGACGCCGTCCATCATCTGGTAGAAGCCCTTGCCCGTGGCGCCGCCGAGGATCTGGGCGTCGGTGGTGGTGTAGCCGTCGAAGACCAGCTCGGTGGTGTCGACGCCCTTGTAGCCCATCTTCTCGATCTTGCCGGGCACCTGCAGACCGGGTGCGGTCTCGCCGAAGCCGGCGGTCTTGTCGACCAGGAAGGTGGTCATGTTCTTGTAGACCGACTTCTCACCCAGATCGGTCTTGGTCAGCACCGCCACCAGGTTGCAGGAGCCGCCGTTGGTCAGCCACATCTTCTGGCCGTTGATCGTCCAGCTGCCCTCACCCTCGGCGGCGCCGTCGCGGACCGCCTTGGTGCGGATCGCCGAGACGTCGCTGCCGCAGTGCGGTTCGCTCATCGAGAAGCCGCCGCGGATCTCGCCGGTCGCCATCTTGGGCAGGTAGCGCTGCTTCTGCTCCTCGGTGCCGTGCTGGATGAGCATGTAGGCGACGATGAAGTGGGTGTTGATGATGCCCGAGACGCTCATCCAGCCCCGGGCGATCGCCTCGACGACCAGCGCGTAGGTGAGCAGCGACTCCCCCAGACCGCCGTACTCCTCGGGGATCATCAGGCCGAAGACGCCGAGTTCCTTCATGCCCTCGACGATCTTCTCGGGGTAGGCATCGGCGTGCTCGAGCTCGGTGGCGACCGGAATGATCTGCTCGTCGACGAACTCCCGGACGACGGCCAGCAGCTCGCGCTGGTCCTGCGAAAGTCCCTCGGTGTGCTGAAGACGCCCCATGACGATGTCCCTCATTCCCTCGCGGCGATGGTCGAGTATTGCCAGCCCGATCGGGCGCGTACCCCCACCCTGATGTGAGCCCTGCCACGATGCGGCCGCCGACGCCACCTCGTTGACCGGAATTTCCCGCTCGGCGTACTCTCGACGCGAGCCATCCAGAGCGGCCGAGAGACCCGGATCGACGACGCCGCAGCAACCGCCCCGCTCAGGGGACGGTGCTACCGCCGGGACCGATGGAGGAATCCCACCGTGACACCGAGCCCGATCCACCGAAGGCGACTCACCCGCCGGCACCACATCGACCTGCTGCGTACCGCCAGCGCGGTCTGTCCGTCCTGACCTCTCCCGGAGCCGGCCGGCCCCTGCGCGATGACGCGCGGGCCAAGGCCCGCCGCTGATCCCGGGAAGCTCTTCGCCGTCCGTCGGGTTCTGCATGCCCGAGCGGATCGCGACGATGCGTCCCTGCCCCGATGTCGAGCAGTTTCCGAGCAGTTGAGGACTCTCCGTGACCACCGAAGCGCCCACCGCCACCGACCCCGCCGGCCGCCCCAAGCGGTCGGCGCGGCCATCACGTCCCGAGGGACAGTGGGCCCTGGGGCAGACCGAGCCGCTGAACCCGAACGAGGAGTTCAAGCAGGCCGACAACGGCCTGAACGTCCGCGAGCGCATCGAAAAGGTTTACGCCCGTGAGGGTTTCGCCTCGATCGCGCCCAACGACCTGCGCGGCCGGATGCGCTGGTGGGGCCTGTACACCCAGCGCCGTCCGGGGATCGACGGCGGTCGCACCGCCTCGCTCGAACCGCACGAGCTGGACGACGAGTACTTCATGCTGCGGGTGCGCATCGACGGCGGGGCCGTGAGTCTGGCGCAACTGCGAGTGATCGCCGACATCTCCACCCGGTACGCCCGCAACACCGCCGACGTCACCGACCGGCAGAACATCCAGTTCCACTGGATCCGGGTCGAGGACATGCCCGAGATCTGGGCGGCCCTGGAGGGGGTGGGCCTGTCCACCACCGAGGCCTGCGGCGACGTCCCCCGGGTGATCCTGGGCTCCTCGGTGGCCGGCGCCGACCCCGACGAGATCATCGACGGCACCCCGGCGATCGAGGCGATCAAGACCCGCTACATCGGAGACCCCGAGCTCTCCAACCTCCCCCGCAAGTTCAAGACGGCGATCTCGGGCAGCCCGCACCTGGACATCGCGCACGAGATCCAGGACATCGCCTTCGTCGGCGTCGTCCACCCCGAGCACGGCCCCGGCTTCGACCTGTGGGTCGGCGGTGGGCTGTCGACGGCGCCGATGATCGGCCACCGGCTCGGTGCCTGGGTACCGCTGGAGGAGGTGCCCGAGGTCTGGCACGGCGTCGTCCGGATCTTCCGCGACTACGGCTACCGGCGGCTGCGCAACCGGGCCCGCCTGAAGTACCTGGTGGCGGACTGGGGTCCGGAGAAGTTCCGCGACGTGCTCGAGAACGAGTACCTGAACCGCAAGCTGGTCGACGGTCCGGAGCCCGGGCTGCCACCGCGGGGCCGCCGCGACCACGTCGGGGTGCGTACCCAGGGCCGCGGCCGGTTCATCGTCGGGGTCGCGCCGGTGGTCGGCCGGGTGGACGGCGCCAAGCTGGGCGCGGTGGCCGACGCGGTCGAGCGGGCGGGATCGGACCGGGTGCGGTTCACCATCGACCAGAAGATCGTGATCCTCGACGTGTTGGCCGACAAGGTCGCCGACCTGGTCGACGACCTGGCCGCGCTCGACCTGCAGGCCACACCCTCGACGTTCCGCCGGGGCACCATGGCCTGCACCGGCATCGAGTACTGCAAGCTCGCCATCGTCGAGACCAAGGCGACCGCGGCGACCCTGGTCACCGAACTGGAGAAGCGGTTCGCCGACGTTCCCGAACTCTTCGCCCCCGACTCACCCCAGATCAGCATCAACATCAACGGCTGCCCGAACGCCTGCGCCCGCACCCAGATCGCCGACATCGGGCTGAAGGGCATCCAGATGCCCAACCCGCAGGACCCGGACGGCCCCACCGTCGAGGGCTTCCAGATCCACCTGGGCGGCGGTCTCGGGCTGCACACCGGGTTCGGCCGCAAGCTGCGCGGGCTGCGCACCACCAGCGCCGACCTGCCCGACTACGTCGAACGCATCCTGCGGCGCTGGCTCGATCAGCGCGAGGACGACGAGAGTCTGACCACCTGGCTGCTGCGGGCCGACGAGGACGACCTGACATGAGCAGCAACGCGCGGATGACGGTCAACCTCTGCCCCTACTGCGGCGAGGAGGACCTGCGTCCGGTCGAGCACGAGAGCCGCAGCGACGCCTGGGCCTGCCTGGCCTGCCTGCGCACCTTCGCCGTCACCCATCTGGGCGTACATCACGGCACACGAACGGGGACCCGATCATGACTGCCACCCTGGAACGCAACGATTCCGCCACCGTCCGCCGCATCCCCCGACCGGGGGTCCGGCTGACCACGGACGCCGACGAGATCGCGGCGGCCCTCGCGGACGATCCGATGGGCTTCGCGAAACACGCCGACGCTGCGCTCGAGGGGGCCGACCCGCTCGCCGTCCTCTCCTGGGCGGGAAGGGCTTTCGGCCGCGGACTTGCCGTCACCGCGGCGATGGGCGATACCGCTCTGGCGCATCTGGCCTCGCGGGCGACGCCCGGTGTGCACGTGCTCTTCGTGGACACCGGCTACCACTTCGGCGAGACCCTCGGCACCGCCGACGCCGTTGCGGCGAGCTATCCGGTGCGGCTGATCACGGTGCGGGCCGAGCAGAGCGTGGTCGACCACGAGGCCGAACGCGGACGCCTCTACCAGCGCGACGTCGATGCCTGCTGCGGGATCCGCAAGGTGGGCCCGCTGAACCAGGCGCTGACCGGTTACCGGGCCTGGGCCACCGGGCTGCGCCGCAGCGACTCGCCGCTGCGGGCGATGACCCCGACCGTGCAGTGGGACGCCAAGCGCAAGCTGCTCAAGCTGGCGCCGATCGCCAACTGGACGGACGACGACCTGCTCGCCTACCTGGACGCCAACCCCGACGTGATCCTGAACCCGTTGCTGCAGATGGGATATCCGTCGATCGGCTGCTGGCCGTGCACCGCGCCGGTCGCCGAGGGTGAGGACGCCCGGTCGGGACGCTGGGCCGGTCTGGCCAAGAGC
>DAIOVT010000068.1:0-256 GCA_036758885.1 Kineosporiaceae bacterium | reverse complement strand
CAGATCTGACGTCCGGCGCAGCTCAGCGCTCACACGTCGCAGCGGTTCCGCGGCCTGACACCCCCGGGTGTCATCGGCCGCGGCACGGTACCGTCGGGCACAGCAGCCGGGGGGCCGCGGCAGAAGGCAGCACCGAAGCAGACGGGTGATCACCGCGCGATGACTTCTCGAGAGGGCAGGCACACGGCCGAGCCTGGACCCGCCGAGGTCGACGTCCGGCCTGCCACGCTGGGTGACGAGCGCGAGGCTGCGGCAA
>DAIOVT010000067.1:1081-12354 GCA_036758885.1 Kineosporiaceae bacterium | reverse complement strand
TGGGCGGCGTACCCGACGCAACAGCGCCCGACGGAACAGCGCCCGGGGAGTCGGCCTCCGGGAGCACGACGGCGGGCAGCGTCATCACCGCCGCACCCGCCGCGCCGACGGTCACATCGACGGTGGTCACATCGACGGTGGTCACATCGACGGCACCGATGACCCCGATCGTGCTCGCCCTCACCGCGGCCTGCGTGCTGGTGCTGGTCACCCCGATGGCCGGCGTGCTCGAGGCCGTCGTCGCTGTTCTGGAGGGTCCGCGATGAGCGTTGCGGTGCAGTCGGTGCCGAGCACCCGGGAGCGGCTGCGGGACGACGTCCGGGCCCTGCTCGAGGACGACCACCGGTTGCTCGCCGTGGTGGCCGAGAACCTCGCCGGCAGCGACATCGGCACCAACAGCGACGGCAGCTCCAACAGCAGCGACAACAGCATGGTCAGGATGGGTTACCTGTTCGCCCGGCCGGCACCCCTGGGGGAGCGCCGGGTGGAGCTGGTGCTCGAGATCCCCACCGCCGACCCGTGGGTGCCGACGATCGCCGACCTGTCCTACCCCGGCGGACGTTTCGAGCGCGAGATCCGGGACCTGTTCGGCGTCGTCCCCCGTGATCACCCGCTGCCGCGGCGCCTGGTCCGGCACGCGCACTGGCCGCGGGCCTGGCACCCACTGCTCGGCGACCGCGACGCGGCCGTACCGCCGCCGGACTTCACCGAGGACGTCAGTTCGTTCCCGTTCCTCGAGGTCGCCGGTGACGGTGTCTACGAGATCCCGGTCGGTCCGGTGCACGCGGGCATGATCGAGCCGGGGCATTTCCGGTTCTCCGTGGTCGGCGAGACGATCGTGCGGATGAAGGCCCGGCTCTGGTACGTGCACCGGGGCGTGGAGCGGCTCTTCGAGGGGCAGCCGCCGACCTCGGGCATCGCCCTGGCCGAGCGGATCAGCGGCGACACCGCGGTCGGCCACGCCCTGGCCTACGCGATGGCCTGCGAGGAGGCCCTGGGCCTGGACGTCGCCCCGCGGCACCTGCTGGCCCGGGCGCTGCTGCTCGAGCTCGAGCGGATGCACAACCACGCGGCCGATCTCGGCATGATCCTCAACGACGTGGCGTTCGGGCTGGCCAACGTGCACCTGCAGGCCGTGCGCGAGCAGTTGCTGCGGCTGAACGACTCGGTCACCGGGCATCGGCTGCTGCGCGGCGGTGTGCGCCTGGGCGGGGCCCGGATGGTCGCGCTGCCGCAACCGGACGCCGTCAACGAGGCCGCCGCCCGGATCGCCGAGGTCGTCGAACTCGCTCTGGACCACCCCATGATCACCGACCGGCTCACCGGGGCCGCGGTACTGCACCGCGCGGACGCCGTCCGGATGGGCACCCTGGGCTACGTGGCCCGGGCCAGCGGGGTCGACCTGGACGCTCGCCGCGATCACGGTTTCCTGGTCGAGGACGCCACCTCACCGGCCTCGGCCGGGGGAGCGCTGCAGTTCGCCGAGCGGCCGGCGCTGGAGGAGTCCGGTGACGTGCTGGCCCGGTTCCTGGTGCGGGCCCGCGAGGTGCAGGAGTCGGCGCGACTGGTGGTGCAACTGACCGGCCGGCTGGTCTCGCCCGACCTGCCCGAACCAGGTGAGGCGTCCGGGCGAGCGGCCGCCGGGACCCGGCGTGGGCTGGGCATCGTCGAGGCCTGGCGCGGGCTGCTCTGCCACCGGGTGAGCATCGGCGCGGACGGCCGGCTGCACCGGGTGAAGGTGGTCGACCCCTCGTTCATGAACTGGCCGGCGCTGCCGGTGGCCCTGGCCGACACGATCGTGCCGGACTTCCCGCTGGCCAACAAGAGCTTCAACCAGTCCTACGCCGGTAACGATCTGTGACTGGATCCGTGCTGCGCTGATCCGAGCGCCTAGGCTCGCCTGGTGACCCACGATCATCCGCAGGCCCGCGAGCACGACCCGGGCCGGCCCCAGGACCAGCCGTCGGACGAACCCGGCATCCGGATCGGTTCGCTGTTCTCGGTGCCGATCCTGTTGATGCCCTCGTGGTTCGTGATCGCCGCACTGGTCACCTTCTTCTACGCACGCAACCTCGCCGGCGTCCCCGGGTTGTCGACCGCCTCGACCTACCTGGTCGGGCTGTGCGCGGCACTGCTGCTGTTGTTCTCCGTGTTCCTGCACGAGGTGGCGCACGCGGTCGCCGCCCGGTCGGTCGGCACCGCGCCGACCCGGATCGTGCTCGACCTGTGGGGCGGTCACACCGCGTTCGAGCGGGAGATGACGACCCCCGGCCGCAGTGCCTTCGTCAGCCTGGTCGGCCCGGCCACCAACGCCGCGATCGCCGGGATCGGGCTGCTGATCAGGCCCGCCGTGCCCGACGGTGTGCCGCGGCTGCTGCTCGAGGGAATGATCCTCACCAATGCCTTCGTCGCGGTGTTCAACGCGCTGCCCGGGCTGCCCCTGGACGGTGGCCGCGCGCTGGAGGCGCTGGTCTGGAAGATCACCGGACGGCGCACCACCGGCGCCCTGGTGGCCGGCTGGATCGGCCGGGCGGTCGCCGTCGCGCTGGTGCTCTGGGCGTTGCTGCCGCTGCTGCAGGGCCGGACCCCCTCGCTGTTCACGATGCTCTGGACGCTGCTGGTGGCCGGCACGCTGTGGCGGGGCGCCAGCGGTGCGCTGGAGATGGCCCGGTTCACCGACCGCAGCGAGTCGCTGACGGTGGCCGAGCTGACCCGGCCGGCGGCCGTCGTCCGGGCCGGCAGTTCGGTGGGTGCGGGGCTGCAGGCCGCCGAGGCGATCGAGGCCCGGGCGGTGGTGCTGCTCGGCGCCGACGGCCGGCCCTGGGCGCTGATGGACCCGGCCGCCCTCACCCAGGTGCCCGAGCAGCGACTCGGCACGACGCCGGCCGAGGCCGTGGCGCTGGCCCTGCCGCCGCACGCCCTGGTGCCGCAGAGCCTCGGCGGCGACCCGCTGATCCGGTTCCTGCAGGCCAACCCGGCGGCCGAGTACGTCGTCCTCGATGCCCAGGGCGGTGTCGCCGGGGTGCTGTTCACCGAAGACGTCGTCGACCGGCTCGGCGGCCGGAAGTCCTGACCCACCGGATCGACTGCCCCGACCAACCAGCCCCGATCAACCTGCCCTGACCCACCGCACCAGCACGGGAGAGCCCGCACATGACCGACACCGTCCACCTGGACTCCGCCACCGGCGCCGCCGAGCGTCGCGGACCGTTCCGGGTCGGTGACCGGGTACAGCTGACCGACCCCAAGGGCCGGATGCACACGATCACGCTGGCCCCGGGCAAGGCCTTCCACACCCACCGCGGCTCCTTCCAGCACGAGGAACTGATCGGCCGGCCCGAGGGCTGGGTGGTCCGCAACACCGCGGACGTCGAGTACCTGGCGCTGCGGCCGCTGCTGTCGGACTACGTGCTGTCGATGCCCCGCGGGGCCGCCGTGGTCTACCCCAAGGACGCCGGCCAGATCGTCACCATGGCCGACATCTACCCCGGTGCCCGGGTGCTGGAGGCCGGAGTGGGGTCGGGTGCGCTGTCGATGTCGCTGCTGCGTGCCGTCGGCGACCGGGGGAGCCTGCACTCGGTGGAGCGCCGGGCCGAGTTCGCCGAGATCGCCCGGGCGAACGTCGAGGCGTTCTTCGGCGGCCCGCACCCGGCCTGGCGGTTGTCGATCGGCGATCTCGCCGAGGTGTTCACCACCGACGGCAGCCTGCCCGTCGAGGAGGTGGACCGGGTGGTGCTGGACATGCTCGCCCCCTGGGACTGCGTCGAGGCGGTGGCCGGGGTGCTCGCCCCCGGCGGAGTGCTGATCTGTTACGTGGCCACCGTCACCCAGCTCTCCCGGACCACCGAGGTGCTGCGCGCCGACGGACGCTTCACCGAACCGGCGGCCTGGGAGTCGATGGTCCGCGGCTGGCACCTGGAGGGCCTGGCCGTCCGGCCCGAGCACCGGATGGTCGGCCACACAGGTTTCCTGGTCACCACGCGCAGACTGGCCGACGGCGTCACCGCGCCGGTCCGGCGGCGGCGGCCGGCCGGGACGACCCGTGAAGGTGGTCCCGAGCTGGATGCTGCGCTGCGGCAGTGGACGGGTGAAGATCTGGGTGAACGCCCTGTATCGGAGAAAAAGATCCGGCGCAGCGTGCGGCGCGCCACGTCACCGGAGTCTGGCTCGTCCACACCTTGACAGTTAATGTCGAACACTCTCCGGGGCAGCAGACAACAGCCCCGCGAGCAGTATTGGAGGTCCGCCGTGAGCCCCGACGACGAACAGATCAGACGTGAGTTCCCGGACGACCGGCCGCAGTACGGCTACGGGGCTCCCCAGGAGCAGGTGGTCACCCAGCTGCGCAACCAGGTCTCCCAGCTCTCGGCCCAGAACGAGCGACTCGCCTCGACCCTGCGTGAGGCCCGCGACCAGATCGTCACCCTGCGCGGTGAGGTCGACCGGCTCGCGCAGCCGCCGAACACCTTCGGCACGATCAGCGCCCCGGTGGCCGAGTTCGGTGAGGACGAGGAACCGACGCTCGAGATCATCACCGCCGGCCGCAAGATGCGGGTCTCGGTCAGTCCCTCGGTGGAACGGAGCGAGCTGCGTCCCGGCCAGGAGGTGATGCGCAACGAGGCGTTCAACGTGGTCGCCGCGCTCGACTACGAACGCGCCGGCGAGCTCGTCGTCCTCAAGGAGGTGCTGGACGGCGGCGACCGGGCGCTCGTGGTGGCCCGCGCCGACGAGGAGCGCGTGGTGCACCTGGCCGGTCCGCTGATCGGCGAGAAGCTGCGGGTCGGCGACGCCTTCACGATGGAGCCGCGCTCCGGCTTCATCTACGAGCGGGTGCCCCGCTCGGAGGTCGAGGAACTGGTGCTCGAAGAGGTGCCGGACATCGACTACACCGACATCGGTGGCCTCAAGGACCAGATCGAGCAGATCCGCGACGCCGTCGAACTGCCGTTCCTGCACCCCGATCTGTTCCGCGAGCACGGGCTGAAGCCGCCCAAGGGCATCCTGCTCTACGGCCCTCCCGGCTGTGGCAAGACCCTGATCGCCAAGGCGGTCGCGAACTCACTGGCCAAGAAGGTCGCCGAGATCCGCGGGGTCGGCGAGTCGAAGAGCTTCTTCCTGAACATCAAGGGCCCGGAGCTGCTCAACAAGTACGTCGGCGAGACCGAGCGGCACATCCGGCTGATCTTCGCCAGGGCCCGGGAGAAGGCCTCGGACGGCACCCCGGTGGTGGTGTTCTTCGACGAGATGGACTCGCTGTTCCGCACCCGCGGTTCGGGGGTCAGCTCGGACGTCGAGACCACGATCGTGCCGCAGCTGCTCAGCGAGATCGACGGTGTCGAACGGCTCGAGAACGTGATCGTGATCGGCGCCTCGAACCGTGAGGACATGATCGACCCGGCGATCCTGCGCCCGGGCCGGCTGGACGTGAAGATCAAGATCCAGCGCCCGGACGCCGAGGCGGCCAAGGACATCTTCTCCAAGTACCTGACCGACGACCTGCCGCTGCACCCGGACGACCTGGCCGCCAACTCGGCGTCGGCGTCCGAGACCGTGAACGCGATGATCATGCACACCGTCGAGCGGATGTACAGCGAGTCGGAGGAGAACCAGTTCCTCGAGGTCACCTACGCCAACGGCGACAAGGAGGTCCTGTACTTCAAGGACTTCAACTCCGGCGCGATGATCCAGAACATCGTCGACCGGGCGAAGAAGACCGCGATCAAGGATCTGCTGGAGAAGAAGCAGCGCGGGATCCGGCTCGACCACCTGCTGGTCGCCTGCGTCGACGAGTTCAAGGAGAACGAGGACCTGCCGAACACCACCAACCCCGACGACTGGGCGCGGATCTCGGGCAAGAAGGGGGAGCGGATCGTCTACATCCGCACGATCATCCAGGGCAAGCAGGGTGCCGAGACCGGGCGCACCGTCGACACCGTCTCGAACACCGGTCAGTACCTGTAGGGCAACCTTCCGGTCGGCGCACCGCCGTCCGCCGCCTGCTGCCGCCGGGGCCCCGGCATCCCGCACCTGGGGTGCCGGGGCCCCGTTCGTCCATCGTCATGCCCGGCCTCACCACCGTCGCAACCACCGTCGCGAGCGCCGTCACGACCGAGCCCGCCGTTCCCAGCCGACTCCCAGGTGACGGGCGTACGAGTTGGCAGGTGCGGCTCCGGGTGATGCTCCTGCTGAGCACGGGTCTCGTTCTGCTGATGGTCCTGGCCCTGGTCGGCAACCGTCCGGCCTCGACCGGCACATCCGCCTCGGAGCCCTCTGCGGGGGGCTCCGGCAGCGCCGGCACAACGTCCGCTCCGCTGCGCATCGCCGCCCTGGGCGACTCGGTGGCCGCCGCGAACGCCTGCGACTGCACGGACTTCGTCACCCTGGCCGGCCGCGACCTGACCCGGGCGCTGCGCCGCACGGTGACCGTCGACAACCTGGCGCGCGGCGGCAACACCACCGAGGACGTGCTCGAGGAACTCGACCAGCCGAGCGTCCGCACGGTGATCGCCGAGGCCGACGCGGTGATCATCGAGATCGGCGCCAACGACTTCTCCGAGGGCGATGCCTACTCGGCGCAGTGTCTGCCCCCGAACACCGGCACGTGCATGTCGGGCGACCTGGCCGCGGTACGTACCCGGCTGACCGACATCGTGCAGCGAGTGCAGAATCTGCAGGGCACCGGGGGGTACGTCGCCCTCCTCGGGTACTGGAACATCTTCAGGGACGGCGCCTCGGCGCAGGCGGAGGGGGAGACGTACGTGACCGCGAGCAGAGCGATGACCACGACCTTCAACACCATGGTTCGTCAGGTGGCGACGGCACGAGGAGCCGGCTACATCGACGCCAGCACCCCGCTGCTCGCCGGCGGTGATCCCACCGACCTGCTCGCGCCGGACGGCGATCACCCCAATGCCCTTGGCCAGCAACGACTTGCGGACGCCGTGACCGACGCGCTCGAGGTAGTGCTCCGCCCGGCCGGCAACCGATGATGCCGCTGCTCAGCACTCGCCTGGTCATCCTGCTCGCCGTTCTGGCGGTGCTGCTGTTCGGGTTCCTGGTGATCGGACCGCGACGCCGGGTCTCCGCGAGGCGGGGGGTGCTCACCCGCGGGCTTCAGGTGATCGCGCTGAACGTCGTGGTGCTGGGCCTGGCCGGGGTGCTGCTCAATCAGCAGTACGTCTTCTACGTCTCCTGGTCGGACCTGCTCGGCACCGGATCGACCACCGCGAGCACCGTCACCGAGGGCAACGCCCGCGAAGGCGGCAAGATCAAACTCGACGGCGGGCTGGCCGCGCAGGCGGCGAACCTCCAACTGCCGCCGCTGCCGTACCCGAACCAGCAGGAACAGGCCTACAACGTCACCGGGCCGAAGAGCGGCACCTCCGGCACCGTGCTGGTCTGGCTGCCCAAGGGGTACGACCCCGAGGCGGCGAAGGCCTACCCCGTGATCGTCGCGCTCTCCGGTTACCCCGGCGTACCGCGGTCGAGTCTGCAGGCATTCCAGTTCTCCACCACCTTCGACCAGCTCGTCGGCCAGGGGGTGATCACGGCGCCGATCGTGGTGATGCCACAGATCAACGACCCCGCCAACCTCGACACCGAATGCGTCGACGCCCCCAACCACTCCGGCCCGCAGGCGGAGACCTGGCTCAGCCAGGACATCCCGAACTGGATCACCTCGCACTTCCGGGTGCGCACCGACCGCACCTCGTGGGCGGTGATGGGCTACTCCTACGGCGGCTGGTGCTCCGCCGTGCTGAGCATGCGGCACCCGCAGATCTTCGGCGCGAGCATGGTGCTGATGGGCTACTTCCGCCCCGAGTTCAGCCCCGGCTACGACCCGCTGCCGGCCAACTCGGCCGCCGCCGAGCAGTACGACCTGATCACCATGGCCCGCAAGCATCCGCCGGCGGTGTCGATGTGGGTGATGGCCGCCAAGACCGACCCCTCCGCCTACCCGCAGTCGGTCGCCTTCCTCAAAGCGGTCAGGTCTCCGACGTCGGTCACCGCCTACCTCACCACCACCGGTGGCCACCGCACCGACACGATTCCGCCGGCCATGCCGGCGATGCTGCGCTGGCTGCACAACACCCTGCCCGGCTTCGCGAACTGAGCCGGCAGCGCTCGAACGTCAGCCGTCCAGCGGATCCAGCAGCTCGAGCAGGTGCCGGGTGTCCGGCACGAACGGCCAGTCGGGGTCGGCCAGGTGGTCCCGTAGCTCCGGCTCGGTGAACCACCAGGCCGCCTCGACCTCGCCGTCGGCGAAGGTGATCGCGGCGACCTGGTCGTCGTCCAGGGTGATCTCGAAGACGTGCGCGAGGTAGTGCGTGTCGCCGTCCCGGTACCAGGTGCGCAGGCCGGGCCGCAGCTGCCCGGGCCGCACCCGGACGCCGATCTCCTCGGCGATCTCCCGCACGGCACCTGCCTGCGGCTGCTCGCCGGCCGCCAGCACCCCGCCCACCGCGGCGTCGTGCCGGCCGGGCCACAGGTCCTTGGAGCCGCTGCGACGATGGACCAGGATGCGTCCGGCGGTGTCCCGGACCAGGATCCCGGTCGCGGCGTGCGGCAGGTTCTCGGCCCGCACCCGGCCACGCCGGGCCACTCCGGTCACCCGGCCGGAGTCGTCGTCCGGGTCGTACAGGTCGACCAGCTCGGCGGCGGCCGGCAGATCGGGACGCACGAACCGTTCGGCGCTCGACCGGGCCCGCTGCACCTGTTCGGTCAGCCGCCGGGCCAGCGCCGCGGCGGTGAGCGCCTGCGGCTCGGCGGGCCGCTCGGCCTCGACCACCTTCGCCGCCGCCTCACGCAACCAGTGCGGAAGCACGAAGCCCAGCATCCGGGCCAGGGCCAGCGCCCCGGCGACCAGCGACCCGGCGCCGGTCTCGCCGAGACCGTGCAGGGCCAGGCCGCAGCCGAGGTAGGTCTCGGCCGAGCGCCGGTCGACGCCGCCGCCCCCGGCCCGGTCCAGCACCTCGCCGAAGATCTCGATCGAGCGCGGGTAATCGCCTGTGGCACAAGCCATCCAGGCCGAGGTGTGCCTGAAGAACAGCGGCGCCGGGGAACTGCCACGCATCCGCAGCACCTCGTCGTGCAGCTGTTCGGCGAGGTCGGTGCGTCCGAGTTCGAACAGGGCGTGGCAGAGGTTGTTCGCCACCGACGTGGCGGCGGCCACCGAACCCGAGTCCTCGACGATCCGCCAGGCCTCCCCGACCACGGCGAGGGCCTCGCCGGCGTCCTCCTCGGCGACGGCCAGGGCCAGCAGCCCGAGCGCGTCCGCGCGCCGTTCGGGCGTCGTCCCGGCCGCGGTGGCCACCCCGAGCCGGGCGTGCCGCAGCGCCTCCGGGCCGGCTCCGCGTTCGAGCGCCTCGATCGAGGCCAGGCCGTGCGCACTGACCAGCCACGACCGGTCGGCCTCGGGGTCGAGCGCCGCGATCGCCCCGGCCAGGTCGGCGCGGGCCCGCTCGGCCTGCTGATGCACGGTCAGCGCCGCCCGCAGCACCCTGACCCGGCCCGCCTGCGCGGCGGTCAGCAACGCCGGGGTCAGCGCCCGGCCGAACCACTGCTCGCCCGGGCCGACGGCGTCCTCGAAGATCCACCAACGCCCCAGGGTCAGGGTCAGATCGGCGATCCGGTCACGCTGCTGCGCCCGGTGGGCGCCGTCCAGGGCACTGAGGTAGTCGACGTAACGGCGCCGCACGTCGACCAGCAGGGCGTCGCTGCGCGGCGCACCCTGCCAGCAGTCGGCGAACCAGCGCCGGTGCCGCTGCTGCACCGCGTCGAGGTCACCGGCGGCGTCCAGCAGGGAACGGGCGAACTGCCGGACGACGGTCAGCATCCGCCAGCCCAGCCGGCCCGCCTCGTCGCGTTCGGGCTGCAGCAGCGCCTCGCGGCTGAGCAGCCGTGCCACCGCCTCGGCCCGGTCGGTGCCGATACCGGCGACCGCGGCCAGCGCCGCCGCGTCGAACCAGCCCTGCAGCACCCCGGCGCACCGGAACCCGGACGCCGCAGGTTCGGGCAGCCGGTCGACGCTGCGGGCCAGCGTCGCCATCAGGGCCCGGACGTCGCCCACCGCGGCCTCGCCGGAGGAGTGCGGGCCGAAGAAGGTCACCGTGGGGGAAAGCCCTGTGGGGCTGGGCGCGGTGGGCCGCGGCTCGGCCAGCAGCGAGTCGACGGCCTCGGCCAGGTCGTCCGGGCCGGCACCGACCACGCGGGCGCCGAGCAGTTGCAGGGCCAGCGGCAGCCCGTCGACCCGGCGCGCGATCTCGCCGAGCTGATCCGCGGAGACGGTACGGAGCGGGTCGCTGCCCGAACGGTCGCGGACCAGCTCACGCAACAGCCGCACCGCCGCTGAGGCCGTGATCTCCGCCTCGGTGGCGTCCGGGGCGGGGCAGGCCAGCGGCGACAGCTGCAGCACGCGTTCGCCGGGCAGGTCCAGCGGGGTCCGGGAACCGATCACGGCGACCAGGGCCGGCGTTCGGCCGACCAGCACCCGCACCGTCTCGGCGAGGTTGTCGATGCCCTCGGCCTCGTCGAGCATCAGCAACGTGATGCCCTGGGCGCGCACGGCGGCGCCGAGATGGTCGAGCGCCGCGTCGGGGCCCGGCCCGCCGCCCGCGCCCAGTGCCAGGGCGATCGTCTCGGCCACCGGCGTACCGGGGGTGCGGCGCAGATCGCGCAGGTCGACGAACACCGCGCCGGCGCCGTGCTGCGCCGCGGCCTCACGGAAGACCTCGCCGAGCAGGCGGCTCTTGCCCACTCCCGGCGGGCCGGTCACGGTGACGATCCGGCGTTCGCCGAGCGCGGTGCGGACCTCCCGCAGCTCGGCGTCGCGGCCGATCAGCGGCAGCACCGGTTCCGGTGGGGCGCCCGCACCGGACGGCGCCCGCCGCGCCGGCGCGGCGGGCGCCACCAGGCCCTGCAACACCTGTCGGTGCAGGTGCTGGATCGCCGGTCCCGGTTCGACACCGAGTTCGGCGCGCAGCACGGACCGCAGCTCGCGGAACACCTCCAGCGCCTCCGCGCGGTGCCCGAGGGCGGCGGTCGCCCGCATCAGCAACTGGTGGGCGTCCTCGCGCAACGGGTGCCGCCCGGCCAGGTCACGGGCCCGTTGCGCGGCCTCGGCGAGGGTCGCCGGGGTGGCCAGCAACCGGTCGATCAGCAGTTCTTCGGCGCGGTAGCGCTGTTCGTGCAGCCGGAAGCGTTCGGACTGCACGAGGTGATCCGAGACGCCCTCGTAGGCGGTCTCCGAACGCCACAGCCCGCACGCGGTGCGG
>DAIOVT010000067.1:0-1071 GCA_036758885.1 Kineosporiaceae bacterium | reverse complement strand
ACCCGGCGGTCCGGCCCGGTCGCGGTCTCACGTTCGGCCTGCTGCAGCAGCGCGAGGAACTCGGACTCGTCGTCCTGGTAGGGGGCCAGCCGGTAGCCGGCCGCGACCCGCTGCACGCTGCCCGGGCCCAGCGCTCGGCGCAGCCTGGCGACGACGGTGTGCACCGCGGAAGCGTCCAGGCCGAGCGCGCGCTCGGCCCAGACCAGATCGAGCAGACGCTCCGGCGCCACCGGTTCGCCCTGCCGGATCAGCAGCACCGCCAGCAGATCGCCGGCCCGCCCGGCCGGCGGCGTGACGTCGCGTCCCTCGGACTCGGCACGAATCGGGCCGAGCACCTCGAATCGCATTCACTCATGAAACCAGCCCTGACCGGGATGGTCGTCACTTGCGGGAGCGCCGATCGCGACGGTCAGGCCTCGTCCCCGGAGCTGCCGGCGAGGTCGCCCGCCGCGTCGGCGATCGACGCCAGCAGCCTCGCCGGCACCAGTACCTCGAGCACCCCACCGACCTGTTCGCCGGTGCGGATCCCGTGGCCGCGCAGGGCCAGGTGCGCGGGGCCGCCGATCAGCACCTGGCAGCGCAGCCGGGCCACGCCGCGCCGGGCCGCGGAGACGGCCGCGGCCGCGACCAGGCGCCGTCCGACGCCGTGGCCGTGGTGCGCGTCCACCACCTCGCAGGCCAGCTCGGCGACATCGCCGCCCTCGCGCTCACGGACCCATCGGGCGATGCCCACGGCGCGTCCGCCGACCTGGGCCACGAAGGCCTCGTGATGCCCGGTGCGCAAGCCGGTGAGCTGGGCGAGCATCGAGCCGGTCAGCCGATGCGTCCCGGTGTGGAAGCGCTGGTTGCGGGAGTGGTCCGACAGACCGGCGAACACCTGGAGCACCGGCTCGCGGTCGCCGGCCCGCAGTGCTTCGACGACCACGGGCGGAACTTCTGAGGACGGCGCGGGCGCGGCACTGGACGTGACGGGCGGGCGGTCGCGCAGATCGAGGGACATACCAACTCCGATGTCGGGAACGTGCCCCGACGGTGCGCCCCGGCCCTGTCACCGATCTGTCGCGTGCCGCC
>DAIOVT010000066.1:0-12376 GCA_036758885.1 Kineosporiaceae bacterium | reverse complement strand
ACCCCCGCGGGGCTGCGCCGTCCGGTGCGTTCGGCCTCGCTGCGAATCAGGTACATCGCGGTCGGATATCCGGCGCAGGTGCCGAGGCCGAGCACCGCCCGGGCGAGCACCAGCCAGGTCAGACCCGGTGCGAGAGTGCCGATCACACCGGCCGCCGTGGTCAGCAGGGCTCCGATCAGGAACAGCGGCCGGGGCCCGAACATGTCCACCAGCCGGCCGGTCAGCGGCTGACCGATGGCGGTGGCCAGGTACAGCGCCGACACCAACCAGGCGGTCTGATCGGCCGGGGCTCCGAAGGTGACACCGATCGGCACCAGGGCCACGGCGATGATCGAGGTGTTGATCGGGTTCAGCGCCGAGCCGAGCATCATCGGGCCAAGCAACCGGCGATCGAACCGGTCGGCCCGGTCACTGCCGTCGGTCGGTGCCGATTCGCCGGTTCTGGACGCGCCGGTTCTGGACGCGCCGGTTCTGGACGCGCCGGTTCTGGACGGCAAGGTGGCCGTCACGGCCGGGCCAGCCGATCCAGCAGGGCCGACGCTTCGATCAGCATCCGTTGCTCGGGTTCGCTGAGCCTGCCCTCGATGGTCCGGGTGAGCCACTCCCGGCGCTGATCGAGGTTGCCACGCTCCAGGCGCCGTCCGGCCTCGGTCAGGGCCACCACCTGGCGGCGGCCGTCGGTGGGGTCGGGAGTGCGGAAGATCAGCCCGCCCGCTTCCAGCGAGGCGATCGTCGTCGCCATCGACTGCGGCCGAACCCCTTCCAGCGCAGCGAGTTCCGCGGCGGTCGTGGCCTCCCCCTTACCGAGCCTGGCCAGCACCGAGGCCTGCCCGCCGGAGAGTCCGCCGTTCTGCTCGCCGGTCACCTCGCGCAGCCGGCGACGCAGTCTCGACAGGGACACCCGCACGTCGGTGGCCGCACGCACCGCCAAGGCGTGCCCGGTGAGACCGGCCGCGGTTACGTCGGGGAAGGTCCGGGCGTCGTCCATGGGAACAAGCATAGATAGCCAGCCTGAACTGATCAATTCAGACTGACCACTCTGGATAGCTGTGCAGTTCTGCATGATCACGGGTGGATTTGGGGCCGTGTACGCAGGTACGAGCGTGCAGTTCTGCATGATCACGGCGGTGTGCGAGGCCGCCTACCTGGGGCAGGCGGCACAGCTCCGCATGATCATCCCAACCCGCCCGTGATCATGCAGAACTGCACGGTGGGGGGACGAACCTGGGGGTCCAGACTCCGGCGGGGCTCACCCGGGTGCTCGACGCGCCGATGATCAGCAGGCACTTCATGTCGATCGTGGCCGCGTCGAGATCGGCCAGGGTGGTCAGCGTGATCGACTCCTCGGCACGGCCGACGTCCCGGCCGACGATCACGACGGTGTCACCGGATCGGCTCTGCAGCAACAGGTCCCGGGCCCTGGCCACCTGGTCGGTGCGGGATCGGGAGGCCGGGTTGTAGATCGCGAGCACCAGGTCGGCCTCGGCGATCGCCTTCAGCCGGCCCTCGATCACCGGCCAGGGTTTGAGCCGGTCCGAGAGCGACATCACGGCGAAGTCGGCGCCGATCGGGGCACCGGCCCGGGCGGCCACCGCCTGCACGGCGCTGACCCCGGGCAGCACCCGGATCGGCACACCGGCGTAGTCGGGATGCTCCGCCGCCTCGAACACCGCGGCGGCCATACCGAACACCCCGGCATCGCCGCCGGAGACCACCGCCACCCGCTCCCCCGCGCGGGCGAGATCGAGCGCGAAGCGGGCCCGGTCGACCTCGACCGTGTTGCCCGAGGCATGCCGGGTCAGGCCGGCGCGCTGCGGCACCCGGTTCACGTACGGCCCGTAGCCGACCACATGGTCGACCTCGGCCAGTGCCGCGGCGACCTCCGAGGTCAGCCAGCACTCCGGACCGGGCCCGAGGCCCAGCACCAGCAACTCGGCGGCCGCAGCCGGATCGGCCTGGGAGACAACGGGTCCCACGGTCCCGGCCGCCTCACGTGAGCGCCGTCCGTTGCGGGTGTCGCCCGGCACGACGATCAGCGAGAAGTAGGGAACCGACTCGGGGTCAACGTCTTTCACCGGCAGCAGACGTTGCTCACGCATCGAGGCCCGCTCGACGTAGACGGCGTCGTCGAGTCGCCCGGCCGCCGCCAGGGCCCGGCACACCGCCGGGAAGCGGCGTCCGAGTTTCATGATGATCGCCGCGTCGGTGTCGGCGAGCCGCCGGGCCAGTTCGGGTTCGGCGAGGGTGCCCGGCAGCACGGTCAGCACGTCGGTCTGGCGCACCAGCGGGCTCGCCGCGGTGGCGGTCGCCGCGGCGAACGCCGGCACCCCGGGCACCACCTCGGTGGAGTACTTCGCCGCCAGCCGGTCGTGCATGTACATGAACGAGCCGTAGAACAGCGGGTCGCCCTCGGCTAGCAGCACCACGTCGCGGCCCTCGTCCAGATGAGCGGCCAGACGCAGCGCGCTGCGCTGATAGAACTCCGCCATGGCGCCGGCGTAGCCGCCCGGATGATCGGTCTGCCCCGCGGTGACCGGGTAGTCAAGCTGTTCCTCGATCACATCGTCGGGGAACAACTGCGCCGCGATCCGCCGCGCATTCGACGGCTTGCCGACGCCGGCGTGATAGGCGACGACGTCGGCACTCGCGATCAGTCGCGCCGCCTTGCGGGTGATCAGTTCCGGATCACCCGGCCCGACACCCACGCCGTAGAAGCGTCCGGTCACAGCGTCATTCCCGTCATTCGCGTTCCTGGGCAAGGGCGTTCAGGGCCGAGGCGGTCATCGCCGAACCCCCGCGCCGGCCCCGGACACTGACGAACGGGACGTCGATCCCGTGCGTGCTCGCCAGCTCGACGAGGGCCTGCTTCGACTCGGCCGCCCCGACGAAGCCGACCGGGCACCCGACGATCGCGGCCGGGTGCGGGGCGCCGTCCAGCAGCATCTCGAGCAGATGGAACAGGGCGGTCGGCGCGTTGCCGATCGCCACCACCGCGCCGTCCAGCAGGGGCTCCCAGAGCGAGACCGCGGCGGCGGAACGTGTTGTGCGCCAACGCCGGGCGAGCTCGGGCACCCTCGGGTCGGCGAGCAGACAGAGCACGTCGTTGTCCTTGGGCAGCCTGGCCCGGGTGACCCCGGAGGCGACCATGGCGGCGTCGCACAGGATGGGCGCCCCGGCTTCGAGCGCTGCTCGCGCCGAGGCGACCAAGCGGGGATGCACCACCAGGTCTTTCGCCAGGTCGATCTGACCGGTGCCGTGGATCATGCGGACGGCGAGCTTCTCGGCGTCCGCCGGCAGCGCGCTGAGATCGGCCTCGCGGCGAATGGTGGCGAAGGAGTCGTGATAGATCTCCGGCCCCAGGGCCAGATACTCGTAACGCGTTGCCCGACGGCGCATCTCCCGCTGATCGTCATCGTTCGCCGTGGTCATCGGGTCGCTCCCGTCATTCCTGTGGTCGGTGCTGTCGTGTCCGGTGTCCGGCCGGGTACCAGGATCCCGCGCCACGGAGTGACCACCACCTCGGCGGCCGATCGCCCGGCCGCCACCGACTCCAGCTCGCTCAGCGCGTCGTCGTCCATACCGTTCGCGGTCACCTGAAGGTGCACCCCGCCGGGCACCTCACCGAAGGCCAACGGGCCGATCGGCACGGGCAGGCGAGCGTCGGCCGGGTGGCCGGAACCGAGCGATTCCTGTTGCGGCGCAGTCAGTTCCACGATGTGCCAGGCTGCCTGTGGGCCTTCTCCGCGCTGGTCGAGAAAGGCTACCGCCAGGTCGGCGAGCGCCGCGGCGGCGCCGCTCAGCGGAACCGGGGCGCCGAACCCCTCACCGATCCGTAACTGTGCCGTGGCCGGATCGAGGGCGACCAGACCGAGGTCGCCGGTGCGCTCGAGCAGATCACCGCGGCCGTCGTCCAGCACGAAGAGGAAGCGACCGGGCAACGCGGCCAGCCGCGGCCGCGCACACAGGGCGGCCTCCAGCTGCGCGGCGATCGGGCGCAGGTCGGCCCGGCCACCGGCCAGACCGGTCTGCGGGGAGACCATCACGTTGCGCACCAACTCGTGGCTGCGGGTCGGCAGCAGGCCGGTGGCCTCGATCGCGCGGAGCACCCGTTCGGGAAGCCGGCCCACCGGATCGCCGCCGGCGGCGCGTGGCAACGCACGCAGCTGCAGGTTGGCCCGGCCGGTCACCCGGATGCGGCCGTCACCGTACTCGTGGGAGACCTCGAGCAGCCGGCGCAACGCAGAGATCGGCACGTGGCCACCGATCAGCCGTAGCCGCACCAGCAGACCGTCGTCCGCGGGCCAGGGCCGCAGCACCCCGGGACACCGGTCACGACGGACCCGGGTGGACCCGGGACCGGCGGTGCCCACCGCCGTGGTGGAGGCGTTCTCGGCTGACATCTGAGTGGACTTCCTGACTCCGGCGAGGAGCACGAATGGCGCCGCTCAGGCTATCGCGGCGGACCCGGCGGCTCACGCAGTGATCCAGCTCACTCACCGGCGCCGGTATCTCTTCCGGCCGCGGTGCCGTCCATGGGGGGCCACGAGACGAGAACCGAACAGTCTCAACCGGACCACCACAACCGGACCACCACCACCACCGGACCACCACCACCGGACCACCACCACCGGACCACCACAACCGGACCAACGGAGGCACACCATGACCCGGAACGTCGGAACCGTCGACCGTGCGGTGCGGCTGATCGTCGCGGCGGTCGCCGTGCTGATCGCCTTCATGATCGGCCCTGGCTCGGCCGGCGGCATCGTGCTCTTCGTCGTCGCCGCGATCATGCTGATCACCTCGCTGATCGGCACCTGCCCGATCTATCGGCTGTTCGGCATGAACACCTGCCGGGTACCCGATCGTGGATGACCCGGCTCGTCGATGAGCTCAGCGGGTAGCCTCGCGCCGATGGACCCCACCGATCGAGCAAGTGATCCGATGCGGTACTCGATCGGTGCCGCCGTGCCGCGCGAACTGCCCGGTCTCTACCGCTACGCCAGAACGCTCTGCAACGACCCGGCGCAGGCCGAGGACCTGGTGCAGGAGACCGTGCTTCGCGCATTGGAGCGGGCGGACACCTTTCGCGGCCAGGCCTCCCCCGGCACCTGGCTGCACCGCATCATGCACAACCTCGCGGTCGACCAGGCCCGGGCACGGAGGGAGATCCCCACCGACGACATCGCCGCGGCGGTCGAGGCGCTCTGGCGTGAGGACGCCTGGACCGTGGACGCCGAGACGGTCGCGTTGCGGGCACAGACCCGCGCCGACCTGGAAGACGCGCTGATCCGACTGCCGATGATCTACCGGTCCACCGTGGTTCTGCACGACGCCGAGGGACTGACCGTGCGTCAGGTGGCCTCGGTGCAGTCGATCGAACTGCCGGCCGCGAAGCAGCGGCTACGCCGCGGGCGAATGATGCTGGTCACCGAACTCGCCCGGGGCCCCGAGCGACGAGCCGCGTTGAAGGGGGTGCCGATGCGCTGTTGGGACGCTCGTCGCCAGGTCAGCGACTACCTGGACGGCGAACTCAGCACCGACGAGGCCGCCCGGGTCGAGCGGCACCTCGCCCACTGCCCCACCTGTCCACCGCTGTACAACGCCCTGGTCGCCACCTGCGACGCGTTGACCGCCCAGCGCCCGGCGCCCGGCGGCCTGCGTGACCCGGACAGCGTCGTCCCCGAGCAGCTGGCCCGCCGGGTTGCCGAACTGCTCGCCCGCCGGATCGCCTGAGCTCACCGGCGACCCCTCGACAACCCGTCGGCATCCCGTCCGCCGGCGGAGCTGGTCAGCCGGTGGTCACCGGGCCCAGGGTGACCACCTCGAAGGCGCTGCCCGGAACCTTCTTCAGGGTGCCCAGGTCGTCGTCGTTCCAGCGCGCGTCGGGGGCACCCGAGACGAACCAGTTCGACCCGTTGTCGGCGAGGATCATTCCGTAGGTCTTCAGCGCCTGCAGCACCACCCGCGCCTGCGCCGGGTAGCCGGAGATGTCGAAGCTCGCCTTGAGCCGGACCCGGGTGCCCATCGGCGGCAGGTTGGTGGCCGTCCTGGTGCTCGCGTAGTGCCGCGCCGGGGCGACGTAGGCGCGCCGGGTGTTGGCGACGGTGAACCGCAGGGCGTGCGTGATCCGCCCGGAGGCCACCTCGTCGTACTTGGCCAGCCCGGGCAGGATCGGCAGACCCGCGGCATCCGCACTCGTCCAGCCGGCGGGCCGCGTTCCGTTGCTGTTCAGGTCGAAGACAGCTCCCGAACCGGCCTTCCACGAGGCGCCGCCGTTGACCGGATGGGCGGCGAAGAGTTCGTAGAGCTTGCGATTGTCCTTGTCGATCACGATGACGTGGCGGTCCCCGGTCGCGTTGGCCCCGCCCTCGATCGGCACGTTGCGCGGGATCGGGTACGGGCCGGGGTCGCTCTCCTCGGCGTAGTCGAAGCTGACCGGCACCTTCGGCTGGGAACCCGGGACGACGACGTACGGGATCCCGAACGGGCCGCCGTCCCAGTTCGCCCCGAAGTCGGGCCGCAGGTTGCCGCTGATCGAGGCGATCAGGGCCGCGGAGTTCGGATCGACCGCCCTCGAGTCGACCCTGGTGTTCCAGGCGTTGTCGGCCGGGAAGATCCGGACGCCGGCCAAGGTGGTGCCCGCCCCTGCGCCAGAAGTCGTCCCAGAAGTCGGCCCAGAAGTCGTGGCCGTCTTGGTGGACGCCGTGGTCGTCCGGGTGGGCGTCGCCCGCCGGGTCACCTTGGGACTGCTCGTCGGCCGGGACGTCGTGCGAGATGTCGCCCGAGATGTCTTGGCGGTGGCCCTGATCGGTGCCGTGGACGACGCCCGGGACGGCGCCTTGGTCGCCCGTCCCGCGGCGACCCCGTCGGCCGCCGGTGCCGCGGTGGCGACCGGCACCTGCGCGGCCGCAAGCGGGACGTCGGAAGCAACCGGAACCTCGGCGGCGACCGGTTCGCCGTCCGGAGCCGAGGCCACGGTGCCCGATTGCCCGCAGGCACCCAAGGCGCCGGCCACGGTCAGCGCCCCCACGATCGCCACAGCCCGGTTCGGCCATCCGTGCGCACGTCTCATGTGACGGAGCGTAGAAACCTGCTCCACCCAGCAGGATCAAGCCGAGGTCAAGATCAGGCGTTCAGGACGGGCGGCGCATTCGGCGCACAACTCCCGGGCAACTCCCCCCGCGACTGCCCAGCACGGTCCGGCACAAGGGTGTGAGTTCGTTCAGAAACGAGGATCACCGCTGGGTATGTGGCATATTCGGCTGAGGACCGGCACGTTCCGAATCCGTTCCGATGCTGTTCCGTAGCTGTGAAGGCCAGGATGGATGATCTTGTGGCCGAGCCGGTACCGGGCAGCCGGGAACCGAACCGGGCGTACGTCCATTGACAGGCTGTTGCCGGGGAACAACGGCCAGAACGAGGGGGATGTCGGCGTGCTCGTGGACGACGTGATGTCCGGATGAGAACGATCCTGCAGGAGTGGCGGCGCCGGCCACTGCGCATCGTCGTCGGCGTGCTGCTGACCGTGCTGTCGGTGGTTCTGGTGGCGTTGATGCCGCACGCCGTGCACTCCACCTGGCACGAGGTCGGCTCACTGCTCGGCGACCTGCCGCTGGGCTGGCTGAGCGCCATCTCGGCGGTCTGGATCGTCGGTCTGCTGCTGCACACGATGGTGCTGACCTGCTCGTTGCCCGGGCTGTCGACCAAGCGGGCGCTCTCGCTCAACTTCGCCGGCAGCGCCGTGGCCAACGCCGTACCCGGCGGGGGCATCGCCAGCATGGCGCTGACCACGTCGATGGGCTGGTCGTGGGGTTTCACCGCGGCCGACTTCGGCGCCTTCCTGACCGTCAGCAACCTGTGGAACATCCTCGGCCGGCTGCTGCTCGGCGTGGTCGGCCTGGCCTGGTGGTTCGCCGGCGCCAACACCCACACCGGTCTGATCGGCACCGCGCTGGTGCCGGTGGTGGGCACCCTGTTCCTGGCCGTCGCGGTGCTCGGCAGCGCCCGGTTCTGCGCGCTCGGCGCCGCCACCGCCGGACGCATCGCCGACCACTTCGACCGCCGCCGAGGCCGGCACGACCGCCGCTTCACCGAGCGGGCGGTACACGGTCTGCTCTCGGTGCGCCGGCGCAGCCTCGAGATCGTCCGCCAAGCGTGGCCACAGCTCAGCTTCGGCATCCTCGGCTACATGGCCACCCTGTGTCTGCTGCTCGACCTGTGCCTGCGGGCCCTGCACCACCCGGCCCCCCTGGTCGCGGTGGTCGCCGCGGTCGCGCTCGAGCGGGTGCTCACCGCCGTCCCGATCACTCCCGGCGGCGCCGGCGTCGCCGAGCTGAGCATGGCCGCAGCACTCACCTTCGCCGGGGTGAACCCGGTGGTCGCGGCCACGGCGACGTTGCTCTACCGGGTGTTCACCTTCGGCCTGGAGATCCCGGTCGGGCTCGCCATCGCGCTCGGCTGGGGCCTCGGTGGACGGCGCGGCGGGCAGGGCGGCGGGCAGGGCAACGGCGCCGCCCGGCCCGGCCCGGGCAACCTGCAGGCGGGGACCGCCTGATGCGCATCCTGCACGTCAGCGACGTCTACCTGCCCCGGCTCGGCGGGATCGAGATGCAGGTGCACGACCTGGCCGACCAACAGCGGCGCCGCGGGCACGGCGTCCAGGTGATCACCAGGACGCCGTCCGGCAATCACGAGGACGCGCTCGCGGTGCGCCGGCTCGGTGCCCTGGCCTGGACCCGCACGATCGCCGGCGGTGAGTTCGACGGCCTCGACGTCGTGCACTGCCACACCTCGATCTTCTCGCCGCTGGCCTGGACCTACGCCCGCTCGGCGGCCGCCGCGGGGGTGCCGGTGGTGATCACCATGCACTCGATCGTGCAGCCCGATCGGGGTGTGCGAACGGGGTTGCGCCCGGTCTTCACCGGTCTCGGCCCGGTCACCTGGACGGCGGTCAGCCGGGTCGCCGCCGACGCGCTGCAGCCGTTGGTGCGCACGCCCGTGCAGATCCTGCCGAACGGCATCGACCCCACCCCGTGGCGGCGTCTGCACAGCGAACCGCCGGAGGTCGCGACGCTGGTCAGCGTGATGCGGCTGAGCGCCCGCAAGCGGGCGTTGCCCCTGGTCGACATCCTGGCCGGGGTGCGCGACCGCCTCGATCCGTCGGTGCCGTTGCGTGCGGTGGTGATCGGCGACGGCCCGCAGCGCGACATCATGTGGCGGGCGATCCGCCGGCGCGGGCTGCACGACTGGGTACATCTGACCGGCCGGCTCACCCGCGAGGAGATCGCCGTGCACCTGGCACGGGCGAGCATGTTCCTGGCCCCGGCCCGGCTGGAGTCGTTCGGTATCGCTCCGCTCGAGGCCCGGTGTGCCGGCGTCCCGGTGCTGGCCCTGCTGGGCGGTGGCGTGGAGGAGTTCGTGCGGGACGGCGTCGAAGGCCGCCTGGTCGCGAACGACCGGGCGATGGCGATCGCCGCGGCCGAGCTGATCGCCGAGCCGGAACGGCTGCTGCTGATGCGCAAGCACAACACCGCCGAGGTCACCGATCTGGACTGGCCCCGGGTCGTCGATCGCACGCTGGCGGTGTACCGCTCGGCCCTCGCCCCGCAGCCGCTCGCCCGCTCCTGACCTGCTGCTCCCACCCCGCCACCGACTGCCCGCCACCGGCCGGCCCCGTTGATCAACCTGGCCGCATACAGTCGGGGGCATGACATCGACGGACGCGGAAGCCGGCCGGATCACCGCCCTGCGCGAGGCGGAGGCCAAGGCGGCGGAGCTCTTCGACGAGACCGTCGCCCGGGGCCTGATCAGGGCGGGCAAGACCGAGCTGCAGCTCTCCGACGAGGTCCGCGATCTCGCCGCCGAACTGTTCGGGATCAAGCGGTTCTGGCACAAGCGGATCGTCCGGGCCGGGGTGAACACCCTGGAGCCCTACCGGGCCAACCCGGCCGACCGGACCCTCGGTGAGGACGACATCCTGTTCCTCGACTTCGGGCCGATCTTCGAGGAGTGGGAGGCCGACTTCGGACGCACCTACGTGCTCGGTGACGACCCGCACAAGCATCGGCTCGCCGACGACCTGCCGCGCATCTGGACGGCCGGACGGGAGCACTTCCGGAACACCCCCGGCATCACCGGCGAGCAGTTCTTCGAGCACGTGCTGGGGCTGATCGCGGACGGCGGCTGGGGCCACGGCGCCTCGCATGCCGGTCACCTGGTCGGCGAGTTCCCGCACGAACGGATCAGCGGCAGCGACATCGACTGCTACATCACCACCGGCAACGACCGGCCGATGCACCGCCCCGACCCCAATGGCAACCCCTGCCACTGGATCCTCGAGGTGCACCTGACCGACCGCGAACGCGGATTCGGCGGGTTCTTCGAGCAGTTGCTCGACATCTGAGACCTGTTGGGCCACAAGGGGTGACGGTGCCCTAGGTAACCGACATCACCCGCCGGCGCCGCCCGGATCGTCGTCCCCCGGTTCCGGAACCGGCTTTCATCGGGCCATAATCTGCATATGAGTGAAGATAAGAAGACTTGTAGATTTGGCCCGAAGAGCGAGTACGTCGACCTGGCCGCGGAGGTCTTCCGGATGCTGGGCGACCCGACCCGGATCAGGATCATCCTGGCGCTGCGGGACGCCGGCGAGCTCTCGGTGAACAACCTGGCCGAGATCATCGACAAGTCCCCCACCGCCACCTCGCAGCACCTGGCGAAGCTGCGCTGGGGCCGGGTGGTCGGGGTCCGCCAGGACGGCACCCGGATGTTCTACTACCTGCTCGACGAGCACGCGCGCGAACTGGTCACCATGGCCGTCTTCCAGGCCGAGAACGCCCTCGGGATGACCCCGGCGCATCGCGAGGCCGGGGACGACGCGCCAAGACCCCGGACCCGGGGCGACCGGTGACGGCCGCCGCAGCCCCGCAACCGGCCGGCGGGGGGCGGGTGCTGCCCCGGGCGCCGTCCGTTCTGCGCACCGGAATCTCCCTGCCGGAGGTGCGCTGGGCGGCCGTCGCCCTGGCGCTGTTCCTGCTCGGCTGGCTGCTGCAGTCGCTCGGCGCACCTGCCCCGCTCTGGTGGGCGGTGTACCTGGCCTGCTACGTCACCGGCGGTTGGGAACCCGCACTGTCGGGCCTGAAAGCGTTGCGGGAGAAGACTCTTGACGTCGACCTGCTGATGATCGTGGCCGCGATCGCCGCCGCATCGATCGGTCAGGTCTTCGACGGCGCACTGCTGATCGTCATCTTCGCGACCTCCGGCGCGCTCGAGGTGATCGTCACCCAGCGCACCGCCGACTCGGTGAACTCACTGCTCAACCTGGCACCCGAGCAGGCGACCATGCTTGCCCCGGACGGCGCCACCCGCGTCGTCGACTCGCAGGATCTGCGGCCAGGACAACGGATCCTGGTCCGGCCCGGCGAGCGGATCGGGGCGGACGGCGACGTCGTCGACGGGATCAGCGAGGTCGACCAGCAGGCCGTCACCGGCGAGTCGGTGCCGGTGGTCCGGCGCATCGGGGACGAGGTGCTCTCGGGCACGGTGAACGGCACCGGAACCCTGACCGTCGAGGTCTCCCGGCCGGCGTCCGAGTCGGTGATCGCCCGGATCGTGCACCTGGTCGAGGAGGCGTCCGGCACCAAGGCCAAGACGCAGCTGTTCATCGAGAAGGTCGAGCAGACGTACTCGATCGGCGTGATCGTCGCGACGCTGCTGGTGCTGTTCGTGCCGATGGCGTTCTTCGCGCAGTCCTTCGAGGACGCCCTGCTGCGCGCGATCGTGTTCATGATCGTCGCCTCGCCGTGCGCGGTGGTGCTCTCGACCATGCCGCCGCTGCTGGCCTCGATCGCCAATGCCGGACGGCACGGTGTGCTGGTCAAGTCGGCGGCGGTGATGGAGTCGATGGGACGCACCGACCTGGTCGCCTTCGACAAGACCGGCACCCTCACCGAGGGCAACCCCGAGGTCTCGCACCTGACCACCTCCCCCGGCCAGGACGCCGACGAACTGCTCGCCCTCGCGGCCTCCGTCGAGCAGTACAGCGAACACCCGCTCGGCCGGGCGATCGTGCACGCCGCTCGCGATCGCGGCGTGCCGCTGGACGGCGCCACGGACTTCCAGGCACTGCCCGGTCGCAGCGTCACCGGCGTCGTGTCCGGACGACGGGTGACCGTGCAGCGCGCCGACGAGGACTCCGCCACCACCGGCACCCTGGTCGCCGTTCTCGTCGACGGCGAACCCGCCGGCAGCATCGCCCTGATCGACCGGCTGCGGGTGGACGCCGCCGAGGCCGTGCACGACGTGTCGTCCCTGGCGCCGGCCGGAACGATGCTGCTCACCGGTGACAACGCGGCCGCCGCGGCCGAGGTCGCCG
>DAIOVT010000065.1:0-12377 GCA_036758885.1 Kineosporiaceae bacterium | reverse complement strand
GGCCCAGGTGGCCGGCACCGGCGACCCGGACGGTGCACCGGGTGCGGACGCAGCGGTGTTCAGGCTCGGGCAGTCCGACGAGGCGTGGACCAGGGCGTCGAGCAGAACCGGGTAGTCGCCCGGATCCGACGCGGAGAAGCGCAGCAGCGTGCTGCCGCTGTGCCGGGGCAGCGGCGCCTGGCCGGCCAGCAACGAATCCGGCAGCGGCCAGGGGCCGATGTCCGGGGGAGCCACCGTGGTGCGGGCGTGGATCACGCCGACGCCGCGCGGCACCTGGATGCTGATCTCGACGGTGACCATCCGGCCGACGCCCACCGTGGCCAGTACCTGCGACGAACCGTTCGCAGGGTGGCCGTCGACGGTTCGGGCCAGGGCCCGTGGCAACTCGCAGAGAAACGGTTGCGGACGCGTGGCCGCGACGGCGCGCATGGCGGGCCCGCCCGTGGAACCGCTGGGGGACGAACCGCTCGGGACGGCGCCGCGCAGGGCGGCGACGGACGGGTCCGGGCCGCCGGCCCGGTCCGGTTGCGGTGAGCCGCCGAACATCGGGACGCCGAACAGCAGGACCGCGGCCACCCCCGCGGCGAGAGCCGCCAGGACCCAGCGGCGATGCCGGCGGTCCGCGGCCGCGACGGCCTCGACCAGCGGGACGTTCAGCCGATCCGGCCGCGGTGCCCGGGCGGCGTCCGCGGCGAACAGCGCGCCCAGCTCGCGCTCCAGCCGCTCGCTCATGACAGGTCCCAGGTCGGGGTGGTCCGGCCGGGGCCCGGTTCGAGCTGATCGAGCAGGGCGAGTCCCTGCCCGACGAGGGTGCGGGCCTCGCCGATGCCGCAGCCGAGGGCCTGGGCGAGCGCCGGATCGTCGAGTCCGGCGCCGTACCGGAGCACCAGCGCGGTGCGCTCCGGGGCCGGCAGGGTGGCCAGTCGGTACCGCAAACTCCTTCTGCCGGAGACGGTTCCAGGCCATTGCCGGAGATCGACGACGTCGTCCGCGATCACCACGGGCGGGTAGTCGTCGCCGGACGGCCGCAGTGAGCGGTCCGGCCGGCCGAGATGCGTCCGGACCAGGGCGCGGCGGCCGATGCCGGCCCAGAAATCACTCGAGTCGCCGCTGGAGTTGCCGTCCGAGCCGGCCGGGGAGGCGCCGTCCGCAGTGCTCGCTGCCGTGAGGATCGCCGGCCAGGTCCGCCGGACGCTGCGCAACGCGCGCACGGTGAGGTCGATGGCCCGGTCATGATCGACGGTCAGCGTGAAGGCCAGGGCGAGCAGCGACTCACCCTGTGCGGCGACGAACTCCTCGAACTCCATGCGCCCGCTCTCACAGCACGATCACGCACACCTCGTCCAATGATCAGGCCGGACGGCGCCCCTGGCGAGGGCGGAGGTCGCGTTCAGCGCCGGCCCGGGCCGGCTCAGAGCTGGTCGAGCCGCTCCAGGATCAGGCCCTCGCGCAACGCCCAGGGGCAGATCTCGAGCTCGGGGATCTCGAACAGATCCATCGCCGCGTCGGCCACCACGGCACCGGCGACCATCTGATGGGCACGGCTGTTGGAGACCCCGGGCAGCTTGGCGACCTCGGTGTCGGGCAGCTCGATCAGCATCGGCAGCTTGTCGGCGAGCACGCCGTGGGCCATGGTGCGGTGTACGCGCGGGCCTTCGGACTCGGGTGCGGCGCCGCAGATGCGGGCCAGCGACCGGAACGTCTTGCTGGTGCCGACCATGTGGTCGAACGGGCCGAGCCGCAGCACCGGCCCGGCAGCGTTCTGGCCGATCTCGGTACGCACGTGTGAGCGCAGCGAGGCCACCTGGGCGACCGTGGCCGGATCGGTCAGCCAGTCCCGGGTCAGCCGGGCCGCCCCCAGCGGCAGCGACGTGCTCAGGTCGGGGTACTCGTCGTCCCCGGCGGCGATCTCCAGCGAGCCGCCGCCGATGTCGACCACCAGCAGCCGGCCCGAGGACCAGCCGAACCAGCGCCGGACGGCGAGGAACGTGATCCGGGCCTCGTCCTGACCGGAGAGCACCTGCAGGTCGACGCCGGTCTCGGTGCGGATCCGGTTCAGGATCTCCTCGCCGTTGGTCGCCTCGCGCAGGGCCGAGGTGGCGAAGGCCAATACCGAGGTGCATCCCTTGTCGGCGGCGGTGTTCTGGGCCGCGACCACGAACTTGAACAAGGCCTGGGCGGCGGCGTCGTCCACGGCACCGTCGGCGTCGATGTGCTCGGAGAGCCGCAGCGCCTCCTTGATCGAGTACGCCGGCACGGGCCGGGCACCGCGATGTGCGTCGACGACCAACAGGTGACCGGTGTTTGAGCCGATGTCCAGAACGGCGAGACGCACGTCGAAAGATTCTACGCACGTCAGCGCGTATCTACGCATGGTCATGAATGGCAGCGCTGGGTGAGCAACGGTGCTTCGCGACGCGTCGATCGCCGGGCGGTCCGGCGAATCGTCGTGACAGCAGGTCAGGCGGGTATGTGCGATACGTGACGATGGGGCAAAAGACGTGGGAGCGTCACCGGGCGCCGTTGCGGACGGTAGCGTCGACCCATGCGGGAGCGCCTCCGTGGTTACGTCGCGGAGTTGTTAGGGAGGAGCAGGGAACAGGTGGAGGCAACTGCCGTGACTTCGGGGGCCACGTATTCGCCAGGATCATGGTTCGCCCTGGTGTCCCCGTCGATGGCTGTGCTCGTCGATCCCGAGGTTCCCAGCGAGAGCCTCGAGGCGTTGTGGCAGCTCGCGCACACCGGTGCGCCGGCCGCCGAAGCCGTCTCGATGATCGTCAACGCCGATCGTGACGCGCGCCCACCGTTCGCCCTGGCCGTGCTCGAGCGGGGCCGGGTGCACGTGTTCGTCCGGGGCCGGATCGGTGCCTCGGTGCAGTCGCCCAGCGGAAGCGTCCGGCAGTTCGAGAGCGCCGCCGACGGCTCGATGTTCGAGTCCTGGGTCGAGCCGGACGACGTGGTGTGGTTCGTGCGTCCGGGGGCACGTCCGGACGGCGTCGCGTTGCCGGTGGTGGTCGCCGCGGTGCTCTGCGACGTGCTCTCCTGGCAGCCAGGGGTGCCGCTGATGGTCACCCCCGCCATCGGGTCGGCGCTGGTTCGCCAGGGTCTGCTCGTGCCGGGTGACGGACCCGAGGCTCCCGCACCCGCCGCAGCTGTCGCTCCCCGTCGCGCCGACATCCCGGTCAGCACGGCCGGCCCGGTCGGTGCCGCGAGTTCGCTCAGCGTCGACAGTCCGGCCGGCATCGACAGTCCGGCCAGTATCGACAGTCCGGCCAGTATCGACAGTCCGGCCGAACCGGAGCAGCCCGCGGCATCCACCTCGAAACCGCTTGTGGTGGAACCGATCACCGTGCAGCGAGTGTCCGGTGCGAAGCCCGTCGGCGACGACGAGAAGACCACCGAGCCGATTCCTGAGCCGACCGCTGAGCAGCTCGCCGGGCCGGTCCCTGAGCCGGTCGCTGAGCCGGTCACCGAGTCGATCCCTGAACAGGTCGCCGAGAAGACCGGCGAACAGCAGGACGACGAACGGCAGGACGACGAACAGCAGGACGGCGAACAGCAGGGCGAGGACGCCGGGACCCCGGCGGAGCCGGTGTCCGCCGCCCCACCGGTCACGGCCGAGCAGACCGTGATCCGGCCCGAGGGCGAGCCGTTGCCGGGGACGTCCGCCGTTCCGGTCGCCCAGAATGCACTGCCCAGTTTCGAGGCCCCGGCAGGCAAGGGTGCGGGCATCGTCACCCAGCGCGAGCCGCGCCGGCTCTCCGCGGCCGAACTGCGCTCGACCGCGGCGCGGCCGAACCGGGGTCTGGGCTCCCACCCCCGGCGGCGTTACGGCGCCTGGGACTGGTCCGGCCCCGAGCGAGGGCGTCCGGATGAGGCGGAGGAGGCCGGTAGCGGCACGAGCCGTCGTGGCCGCCGGGTCCGTGCCGAGGAGTCGCCGAGCGTGGACCTCGACGAGTTCTCGATGTTCGAACCCGCGCCGACGCCCGCGCCACCTCGTAGCGGCCGCCGGGCGATGTCGCCGCGGGGGCTCCAGGGCGAGCGGGAGACCGACCGGGAGACGGCGCGCGAGACGGCGCATGAGACGACGCATGAGACGGCGCATGAGCGTCGCCCGCAGCGAGCGCAGGCCCCTGCCGAGCCGGCGATCGGATCGATCTTCGAGACCAGCACCTCCCGTGCCGAACCGCAGGAACCGACGGACCTGTTCAGCGATGCCCGGGTGGCCCGGCCCGACCAGGCCGGCGAGGCGCCGTCCGGGGTTGCGTTCTCGATGTTCGGTGAATCGGCGGCGCCGACCTCCGAACCCGTTGCCGCGCAACAGGTCGAGGAGGCCGGATCGGCCGGGCAGCAGCCCGGGGACGCACCGCCCGCCGAGGTGCGCGAGCCACTGGAGCTCGTGCCGACGGGTGAGCCCGAAGAGCCGACCGATCAGGCCGGGGCCGAGGACGGCGACAGCGTTGCGGACGGCGACGAGCCGCAGGACGAGCCCGCCGAGCATCCGGTGGAGGACGCCTTCTGGCTGCGGGACGCCAACCCCGAGCGCCGCGTCGAGGTCCGTGCCGAGATCCGTGCCGAGGTTCGTGCCGATGAGGAGGTCACCGAGATGGCGGAGGAGTCCACCGAGCTTGTCGACCTGCCCCCACAGGCCGAGACGAGCGGCGCGAGCAGCGAGACCGAACAGCCGGAGGTCGCCCCGGAGGAGGTCGACGAGGCCGTCGAACTCCTGGTGGGTGATGCAGACGATGCCGAGGCCGCCGCGGAGCCGGCCGGCGACGGCGAGAGTGAGACCGAGGTCGCGCCCGTCGGCGACGAGGCGGCGTTCGAGGAGGCCGCCGACGCGCAGACGCCGACCGTCGGTGAGTTCGGCTACCTGGAGTTCAGCGACGGCCAGACGGTGGCGATCAACGGCCCGGTGATCATCGGGCGGGCGCCGTCCTTGAGTTCCGATTCGGACGACGCCTCGGCCACCCTGGTGCCGATCGTGTCGGCCGGCCGCGGCATCTCCCGCAATCACGTGCGGATCGACACCAGCCGCAACGGTCTGTTCGTCGTCGACCTCGGCTCGCGGAACGGAAGCACGCTGCGCGCCCCGGACGGCTCGGTCGAGCAGTTGGCGGCCTGGGTGCCCTACTCGCTCACCGACGGATCGACCCTGACCTTCGCGGACTCGTACTGCTACTTCCGTGCGGAGTAGCGGTGCCGGTCGTTCGTCAGCGGGTGAAGGTGAGTACCCGCTCGCCGATCAGCACCCGCGCACCGACCGGAACCAGCGTCGGCTCGTTCGGCGGAACCGGGCGAAGCGCGCCGCGGCCCTCGTCGATCCAGGTGCCGTTGGTCGAGTTGCGGTCGGTGATGTAGATCTCGTTGCCGCGCAGCTCGACGGCGACGTGCGTCTTCGAGACCGACAGGCTGGGGTCGTTCACGGCCAGCAGCACCGCACCCGAGTCCTCGGCCTTGGCCGTGGGGGCCCGGCCGATGATCAGCAGCTTCTCCACCGAGGTCTGCTCACCCGAGTCGATGGTGACCCGGACGGCGCTCGGCGGGCTGGGCCGGGTCAGGTGCGCGACGGTCGGCGGGCCGAACGGGTTCGAGGAACGGGCCGGCCGATCGGCGGGGCGGCCGTGCCCGTTGCCGTTGGGCCGGTCCTCGTCCCAGTTCTCGAAGATGTCGGGCTGTTCGGGGTCGCGACCCGAGCGGAAGGCGCTGGGCAGCCGGCCGTTGCCGTTGCCGGCGTGCTCGGAGGCCCGTGCCGTGAGCGGCTGGAAGCTCGGGGCCGGTCCGGCGGGCGCACTGCGCGGTGCCGGGGTGGGCTGGCCGAGCAGCGGCGGCGGGATCAGGTTGGCGAACTCGTCGTCCCGCTCGTCGACCTGCTCACGCCGCGGCTCGGTGCGCAGATCGATGAGGTCAGGGGAGTCCTTGCGCTCGGCGATCGGGGCGGACGCCGCCTGCGGCGGGTGCGGTGCCAGCGCCTGCGGCACCGGTCGCGGGTTGAGCGTGGACACCCGGGCGGCCTCGGGCACCCGGCCCAGGTGCATGAAGGAGGCATGCAGATCGGGGTCGAGAACGCCCTCGAGCAGAAGCTCCGCGCCGACCTTGGCCTCGATCACGGCGGCCCGGCACACCTCCGAGGTGCGCACGAACAGCGGGAAGACCAGGAAACCGGTCGCCGTCGCCCAGCTCGGGCGGTACTTGCGCACGATGTTGAAGGTCATCGGACCCTCGTGCTCGATCTCGCTGTCACGCGAGCTGGAGACGAGTTCCATGATCAGGCGCCCGGCCTCCGGCACGTTGCACGGAACCGGGATGCGTTCCCGAACGAAGTGCCCCGCGGATGCCATGTTCCTCCTTCTCAGGTCCCCCCCGACGACCGTCAGTCCCTGCGGACGGACAGCCATGATCCGGAGCGCTGAGCGCTCACACCGGCCCATTGTCGCGCATCGCGGGACCCAAATGAGTCACGAGTTCGTGGTGAAGCCCCCGAACGGGGGGCGGAACGACGCTGTGAGTGCGGCTGTGCGACCGACACCAGGATCGGCAGTACGGACGATTGGGTGCCGTTCCGGTGGCGAAGTCGCAGGTGAGGGACGACGCTGCGAGTCATGGTTCCCAGCCAGTCAGTGCGCATCAAGAGCGCGCCCCAGCCGAGGCCGACCCGGGGTGGGTCGGTGATCGACGCAATCATCGACGGTGGCTCCGTGATCGATTCAGGGATCGATCCGGCTCGTGCCGAGGCGTCCGTGATGTTCGTCGGGGTGGCCCGGCACAGCCAGGACGACGTCCGCTCCAGCGCCCTGCGCAGCTACCTGCGCGACCTCGCCCTGCAGCGAGGCTGAGCCTCGCCCGCGACGGCCCCGGCGGACCCAACTCGTTCAGGTCGACGGGTCGCCCTGCGCTAGCCTGACCACGGCCGTTCCGGCCCGTGCCGCCAGGCCCTCGTAGCTCAGGGGATAGAGCAACGGTTTCCTAAACCGTGTGTCGCAGGTTCGATTCCTGCCGGGGGCACTCGAAGAGCCCGGCTGCCGCGCGAAGCGAAGGCAGGCCGGGCTGTTGTGTGCCCCGGGTAATAAAGGTCATGTCTGTTCTTGTTCGGGGCGGTGCTCGAGCCCGAGCGTCGGGCTGCCGTAGACGGTCAGTACTTCGGCGATCACGACCCGGTACCGGCCCAGCCATTCCCCGTGCCGGGACTTGGCGAGCAGGTGCGTGTCCATGCCCATGAGCTGCTTCAGGGCTTCCATGTCCGTCCAGTAGTAGACCTCGGCGTGCAGGCCGGTCTCCTCGTTGTGCCAGGCCTCCTCGCCGAGGAAGCCGGGGATCCGACGGGCGCGGGTGGCGATCTCACTGTCGATGCGATGGAACTCGTCCGTGAGGTCCGCGGTCTCGAAGATGAACGTCGAGCTGTACTTCGGGGTGGTGTTCATGCAGCCTCCTTCGCCGTGCACAGGGTTCGGGTCATGTCAGCAGCCGTCTCGACACCTGCGCATGCCCGGCCAGTTTCCGCAGGGCGTCGGTGAGGGCGTCGCCGGCCGCATACAGTTCCTGATCGGTGACGGGCGCGAGTGCGTCGAGGATGAAGAGCGCCGTCGTCGTGGCATCGGTCAGGCCGGTGCGACGGCCCTGTCGCCAGTTCCAGCGCCGGCAGGTCACCCCCGCGTCGTCGCACCACACGACTTCGCCGGGCTCAGGGTTCTCGACAACTGTCTCGCCGTCCACGGTCGTGTCGAACCGCTCATCGCCGGTGGCTCGGATCAGGCGCGCGGGGCCGGCATAGCGGTCGAGGTCCTCCCCGCCCAGCGGGATCTGGTGCAGCACCGAGATCGCGTTGTAGACGTCGGTGAGTGCGTTCACCCGTGGCAGGCCGCTCTCGGCGCGGCGAGTGAGGGCTTCGAGGCTGTTCCTGGTGCGCTGGGGTTTCGCCCCGAATCCCCGATACGTCTCACGCCACGCGGCGATGTGCGGCAGTTCGGTCACCGGGCACCCGGCCAACAGATCACGGGCATGCGCCTGAGCTCCCGCGGCAAGCGCATCAACGGCAGAGTCACCCTCGGGTGAGGTCACCGGGGTGAGTCCGTCCACGACCAGGAGCAGGGCGCGGTAGTCGGGGCGCAGTTCGAGGACCGCCGACTCCACGGTGCAGGAGGCCAGAAACGTCTCGGGCGTAGGCGTCTCAGGCACCAGTGGTCTCCGTTCGATGTGCCGCACCCACACCCGGCTCGAACACCGTCAGCGAGAACCGGGCAGCAGCATCGGTCCGGTTCACATAGGCATGGGCCGAATCGCCGTGGAAGGAGAGGGCGTCGCCGGATCGGAGGTCATGGTTCTCTCCGTCGACCTCGACCGTGAGCGCCCCGTCCTGAACCTGGAGCAGTTCCCGGGTGCCGGCACTGTGCGCCTCGCTGTCGTGGCGCTCGCCGGGCTCGAGCAGCCAATCCCACAACTCGACCACGTCCGGAGGCTCGGTGCCTGCGACCAGCACGCCCCGGCCACCGAGGTCGCCGGTCCAGAGCACGGCTCCCTCTCCGGCGCGGGTGAGTCTCGCCGCCTGCGAGGCCGGCGGCTCCACGAGGGCCGGCAGCCCGACACCGAGGGCGTCCGAGAGGCGCAGCAGGGTGCCGACGCTCGGGTTCACCCCACCCTGTTCGACGTTCACCAGCATCCGGCGACTCACTCCGGCATGAGACGCCAGTTGATCGAGCGTCCAGCCCCGACCCTTGCGCACCTGCTTGACCCGCGCGCCGATCACCCGCGCCAACGCCTCGGTACCGAAATCCACATAGTGCATGATAATGCACGCACCGTGCATTGCGGTGACCAGGGCTGCCCGGCGCGCTCCTCGCTCGCGGTCGGCCCGAGGGTGGTGGCTCGTGCAGGGGGCTCAGAGGACGACGACGACCTTGCCGCGGGTGTGCCGGCCGGCCTGAAGCTCGACCGCGGCTCGGAACTGCTCGACAGGGAAGGTCGCCGAGATGGGCACGCGGAGCTCGCCGGCGGCGACGAGCCGGGCGACCTCGTCGAGGGTGCCGGGAGCGGCGTTGGCCCCGTTCGCGGAGGTGATCCCGTCGACCTGTGCGGCGATGGCGGTGATGCGCGCGTCGGGCACGCCGAGGTCCCGGGCCGCGTGCACGGTCTCCGTGCCGAAGAGATCGATCGCCGCTGTGACGCCGTCCGGTGCCAAGGCACGAACCCGGTCGGCCAGGCCGTCGCCGTAGGTGACGGGCTCCGCGCCGAGAGCGCGCAGAGCGTCGGTGGAGGCGGTGGCCCCGGTCCCGATCACTCGCGCGCCGGCGAGACGGGCGAGTTGGACGGCGAACAGTCCGACCCCGCCTGAGGCGCCCCCGATGAGCAAGGTGTCACCAGGACCGGCGCCGACCACGGCGAGCGCCGCGGCGGCCGTGCTGCCGGCGACGGTGAGCGTGGCGGCGGTGCCGTCGTCCACGGCGGCGGGGGTGTGGTGGACCTGGCCGCCCGCTGCGATGGTCGCGGGCACGTCGATCACTACGTGGTCGGCCAGCGCCCGAGACATCGCGCCGCCGAACACGCGGTCGCCGTCCGCGTACTCGGTCACGCCGTCACCGATCTGATCCACGACCCCCGCGAAGTCGGTGCCGAAGCCGCAGGGCAGGCTCAGGCCGAACCGAGCGGCCTGAGCCGCGTCGGAGGTCATGTACCAGTCCATCGGGTTCAGTCCCGCCGCGGTCACCCGCACCCGGATCTGCCCGGGGCCGGCCTCGGGTACCGGTAGCTCGCGGATGCTCAGAACCTCTGGACCACCGAACGACTCGACGAACTGAACCGCCCGGCTGGTGGTCGGTGCCGAAGGGGCGCCGTCCGTGACCTTGGCTGTCGGCATGCTGGCCTCTCTCTGAAGACGAGGGGCGGAGCAGAATCGGACTATGCTCCGTTTGTCCGAATCACCGTAACACGCAATCGGAGCGTGATCCGTTTTGGTTGAGCCCGATCCCCGTGAGCTGCGTGCGGACGCTTCGCGCAACCGTGCTCAGCTACTCGAGGTGGCGACCCGGGTGTTCGCGTCCGCCGGTACCTGTGCCGCCACAGGACCGTCGATGCGCGCGATCGCCCGCGAGGCCGGGGTCGGCATCGCCACGCTCTACCGGCATTTCCCGACCCGTGAGTCCTTGGTGGACGCGGTGTACCGCGGACAGGTCGAGACCCTCACCGCCGGTGCCCGCGAGCTTCTCGCCGAGCTTCCGCCGCCGGCGGCGCTCCGGGCCTGGATGGATCTGTTCGGAAGCTGGATCGCGACCAAGAACGGCATGCTCGACACGCTGCTCGCGATGATCGAATCGGGCCGGATCCCGCACGCCCAGACCCGGGCCGAGCTGCTCGACGCCATCGAGGCCATGCTCGACGCCGGCCGCGCCACCGGCGAGCTTCGCGCCGACGTCACCGCCGAGGACGTCGCCGCCGGTCTGATCGGCATCTTCACCGTCGCCCGGCCGTCGGAACAGGACGCCCGGGCAACCCGCCTGCTGAACATCCTGATCGACGGGCTGCGGCCGGTCCCGCAGCGTTCCGGCTGACGCCGATCGGTGACCGCCGGTCCCTACGATGACCGCGTGGCAGGAGCTTCGGTGAACCCTCGCGGCCCGTTGCGGGACCGGCTGGCAGCGCTGCCCGGTCTTCTCGACCGCGCGCCGGTGTGGCTCACTACGTCCGCCGGCGCCGTCCTGGTGGCGCTCGGCGTGGTGATCGTGGTGCGTCCGTTGACCTCGCTCACGCTGCTCGGCATGTACATCGGCGCGAGTTGCCTGATCACCGGCTTCCTCGGGCTCATCACCCGGCGGCGCGAACTGCGTTGGTGGGACGTGCTTTTCGGGGCCGCGTGGATCGTGGCCGGGATCCTGGTGCTGGTCTGGCTCGGCCGCAGCATCGCGCTGCTGCCGTGGTTCCTCGCGATCCTGCTCGTCGTCTCCGGCGCCGGCCGCGCGGCCGGCGTCCTGCGGGGGCGGCTGAGCAGCCGGGTGCTCGCCGGTGCCCTCGGTGTCTGCGAGATCGTGTTCGGCGCGCTCGCGCTGCTCTGGCCGGACGCGACGCTGATCGTGGTCGCGGTGCTCTTCGGTCTCCGGACGATCGTCTTCGGCCTCTCGTTGCTCTGGCGGGGTGGCCGCGCACTCGCTGCCCGGCGCCGTCCGGAGCGTCCCGAACGGCCTGCCCCGTCACGACCGGACGGCCGGAGGGCCGACCTGGCCCGCTGGGTCGCCGCCGTTGCCGTGCTCGCCCTCGCCGCCGGGGCGGGCGTGGTCAGCCACGGGTTGCGCAGTGGCGCGCCGGTGCTCGACTCCTTCTACGACGCGCCTTCGGTCGTTCCCGATCAACCGGGCCGGCTGCTGCGTTCCTCGGCATGGCCCGGCGCGGCGCCGTCCGGAGCGACGGTGACCCGAATCCTTTACGCCACAACAGGTTCCACCGGTGCGCCGGCGGTCGCGAGCGCGATCGTCGTGCTGCCGACCCGCACCCCGGACGCACCGCGGACGGTGATCGCCTGGGACCACGGGACGACGGGTGTCGCCCGCTCGTGCGCGCCGAGCCTGATGAACAACATGTTCCAGATCCAGGGCATCCCGGCGGCCGAGGCGGCCGTCGCCAAGGGCTGGGCGATCGTCGCCACCGACTACACCGGGCAGGGCACCGAGGGCGATTACCCCTATTTGATCGGCGAGGGCGAAGGACCCTCGACCCTCGACGCGGTGCGCGCCGCGCGGCAGCTCGAGGGAGCGAACCTCTCCCCGGACACGGTGATCTGGGGACACTCACAAGGCGGGCACGCGGCACTGTGGACGGCGAAGCTCGCCCCGAGCTACGCCCCCGAACTCCAGGTCCTCGGTGTCGCCGCCCTGTCGCCGGCCGCCGACCCGTGGGCGCTCGCCAACGCCCTGCAGAAGCAGGGCACGAACGGGCCCCTCGGTGTGGTCGCGTCCTGGGTGCTCGTTCCGTACAGCAAGACCTATCCGGACGTGCGCATCGACGACTACGTGGCACCGGCCGGCCGCAGGCTGGTGCGCGAGTACGCCACCCGGTGCGTGACCAACGCAGGTCTGATCGTCTCGGTGCTCAGCTCGATGGCGCTGTCCCGGGACCAGCCGCTGTACGTGTCCGACCTCGTCGGCGGTGCCGCCGGTCAGCGGCTGCGCGAGAACGAGGCGACCGCGCCGTTCGACGCCGCGATGTTCATGGGATGGGGGTCGGCCGACGAGGTCATCCCTGCCTCCCTGCAGCACGACTACGTCGCCAAGCTCTGCGCCGCCGGCCAGGCGATCGAGTACCGGGAGTATCCGGACTACTCGCACATGGGTGTGCTCGACGAGGCATCGGGGCTGCCTCGCGCCCTGGTCTCCTGGACGCAGGACCGCATCGAC
>DAIOVT010000064.1:0-12487 GCA_036758885.1 Kineosporiaceae bacterium | reverse complement strand
CGACCACGACACGCTGCGACTCGACATCGCCTGGGCCAGGGACTGCTCGAGGTCGGGGTCGAACTGCTCGACGGTCTGCTCGGTGACGTCCGGGTCCATCGGCAGCGACACCACGGTGCCGTCCGGCAGGGCGTCCATCGGATAGCGCGCCGGGTCGACCCGCACGAACACCAGGTCGGCGTCGAAGCGTTCGGCGAACTCGGCCGCGGCGGCCGCCACCACCTCGGGCTTGTCCAGGCACACTCCGACCAGAATGTGGTTGCTCGGTTCGTTCATCACGACTTCCTCAACCTCTGACTCACAACCGTTGACGGAACCGGCCAGGGCGACCCGGACGCCTCCGCCTTGTCAGGCTTGACGGGTGACTCGTGCCCGCACGAACGACCGCACACCGACGATCAGGTAGCCGACGAGCACGACGAACATGATGGCGCTCTCGGCGATGGCCGCGGGCCGCTCGGCGGTGCCGTCGAGCAACGACCCGATCTTGGCCACGTTCATCAGCGATCCCAGCGCCCCGAGCAGAGCCACCCCGAGCGCGGCATGGATGCCGTGCTTGTGCAGACCCGGACGGCGCGCCACCAGGCCGGCGGCCAGGATCAGCAGCCCGACCAGAGCCGGGATCATCGCGGTCAGGCTGGCGAAGGACGTTGCCGCGTAGAAGGCCACGCCCACCAGGACCAATGCTGCTCCGACCGTGGTCGTGAGCTTGTTCAGATCCAAAAGTCTTCCTTCCGTTCTCGACCTTCTCCATTGTCGGCCACCGCGGCCGCGCATCGCCAAGTGGCTTGCCCCACTTCGCCATCCCTGGGGTGTCGACCTCGGCCGCGATATCGTCCAAAGCTGCACAGCGCCTTTCAGGGCGTGACTCCGGGCAGTCGGGAGATCACCCAGGGCCAGTCGATGCGCTCCTGTTCGAGTCGCACGCGGGTGCTGAACCTGTCGGTGACCAGATCCTCGTAGAGCTCCTGTTCCTCGCCGGTGAGATGCCGCAGCGCTGCGTTTGTCGGTGAGGGCTCTTCGACCCACCGCTCTCGATGCTCGAGCAAGGTCCGCCGATCCATCAGGAACGAACGGGTCTGCGGCAACCAGGCGCGCAACCGATCCAGGATGGCGAACCCGTGGCTGTCCAGGTCCCCCCAGTAATGCACCGGCACCTCACGCAGCCAGGGCACCGATCCGGTTCGGTCCACCTCAAACCCCTTGCCCCAGAACACAATTCCACGCTCGGGCACCGGTACGCTGAGGAAGCTGGCCTCGTTCTCCACCACGATCGCGGTCTCGGCCACGATGTCGGCGAGCCGGAGTTCGTCGACCCGGACCACGAGATCGCTGAATCCGCCGAACCCGGCGGTCGCGGCACCCGGGCGCAGCCTCAGCGTGTCGGGGCGTGTCGCCAGACCGAGGGCGGAGAGAAATCCCGTGCCGGACGCGGGGACCGCCAGCAGCCCGGCCAGGACCGATCGATGTCGCTCGACGAACTTGGTGTCCACCCCCGGCGCGGTGATCTCGCGCAGGTGCCGACCCGAGCCGCGCACTGCTTCGAGCCAGTCGAAGGCGGCGAGCAGACGTGGCCACTCACCCGCGACGTCCAGTGCCTTGTGCGGCTGGGTCGCTACCCAGCTGCGCACGCCGGGCGAGTCGGCCGTCAGCTCCAGCACCTGGCGGTAGTCAGCCACCGCCGCGGCCGTGCCGAGCACTGCCCATGCCTGTTCGTACCTGGACAGGACCGCCCGGCGGGGCAGGAGATTGCGGCCGATCAGTCGGCCACCGATCGCCGCGTGCTCCAGGTCGTATCGGCTGCCGGCCCGAGAACCGCTCTCAAGTGCGGCGATCCAGGTTCGGACGGCGTCCAGGTCGTCGGCGATCTCGCCCGGACGCGGCCCCCGCAAGGACACCTCGATCCGGGGGAAGGGGTCGCCGGCAGCCAGAGCCCGCAGCAGGCTGCCGTCCTCCCAACGACGCCGCACGACCTCGGTGATCCGTGCAGGTACCGTCCAGTCCCGGACCTGCGAGCCCGGGGTCAATGCGGCTTCCCGGCGCGCAGGCCGCCGAGTTCCTCGATGGTCACGTTGCGCAGGCGCGAATAGTTTCCGGTCGGGTTGTCGACGTAACCGATCGAGCGCACATAGGGCTCGATGACATGCACCTTCTGCAGCGGGGTGACCACCAACAGCTGCAGGCCGAGCTTGGCGAACAGATCGAGTGCGTAGCGTGCCGAGGCCTCCGAACCTCGGCCGAACGCCTCGTCGATCACTGCGAACCGGAAGTCTCTCGACTTCGCCGCACCCCACTCCAGGCCGAACTGGTAGGCGAGCGAGGCAGCCAGGATCGTATAGGCGAGCTTCTCCTTCTGACCGCCCGACTTGCCGTCGGAATCGCGGTAGGCCTCCACCTCCTCGTCGCCGTCGCGGGTGCGTTCAGAGGCGGAGAAGGTGAACCAGTTGCGCACGTCGGTGACCCGTTCGGTCCAGGTCCTGTCGGCATGGGCATAGGCGTCGCGACCGCGGAATCTCTCGATGATCTGCTTCACGTCGCGGAACCGCTGCTCGGAGTAGTGCTCGCCGCCGGTCAGCACGTCGTCGGTGGCGTGCCGGAGATCGGCCCGGAATGCCTGGACCTCCTGGTTCACCGTGCGTTCGGCGACCAGGCAGATGTAACTACCCGTGTTGTAGTCGATGGCGCCCAGCGCCTCGTTGATCACGCCCACCCGGACGCCGATCTCCTCGGCCTGGCGCTGCAACCAACGGTTCAACTGGGCCAGCTCGCGGACCGTGTTGGTGTTCAGCTGCCGCTTGAACTCCTCCTCGAACCGGGGCAGGTCGTCACCGGCGATCCGGGCGTGGAGATCGAGGTATTCCTGTCTCGCCTCCACCGAGGCGTCCATCTCGGTCGTCGCCTCGGGCCATCGGCGACGCACCTCGCTCATGTACCTGACCAGCGACTGGCCGTACCCGTTGATCTCGCGGCCGGTCCGGTCGATACCGGCCTGCAACTCCTGGATCAATGTCTCGCTCGCGGACGCACAATCCGCAGCAGCACGAGGCATCCGCCGGCCCAGGCGTTGTTCGAGCGCCGGGTAGCGGGTGCGGTGCCGGGCCAACGCACCGGCATCGAGCGATGCGATCTGGGCCCGGTCGTTCTCCTGCGTCTGCCGGTCACGGCGCACCCGGTCCTCGAGCACCGCCGATTCCCGGCCGAGCCGCCCGATCTCGACGGAAACCTCCTCCTGCGCAGCCTTGTTGACCTCGATCCGGCGCTCGACCTCGTTCAACGCGCTGGAGCCGGCGAGCAGCCTTTCCCGCTCCCGCTCGACGGTCTCCAGTCGTTCCCGTGCCTCGGCGACGTCCAGCTCCGGCCACGCGGTGTACTCACGCAGCTGCCCCAGTGCGGTGCGTCGCAGGACCAGGGCGTCCCGACTCTTCCGGACGACGGCGAGCTCGCTCTTGGCCTGCTCGAATGCTGCCTGCTGGGCGAGCAGATGCTCGGTGAGCGCCGCGATCTTGCGCTCGTTCATCCAGCCCAGTACCCAGGTCCGTGGGTCGTCGACCCGGGACCGGTCGTCCTTCTCGTGCCGTTCCCCCGAGCGCACCTGACCGGCCCGGGTCACCGCACGTCGTTCGACCCGGAACTCGGCCAGGGTCTCGGCGCAACGATGGTCGGCGCGGCGCGCCAGCTCGACGCGGAGATGGTCCTGGAAGCGGCCAGGGGCGACCTCCAGGCAGTCGACCAGCCGCAGGGATCCGTCACCACCCACCGGCCGGGTCGTCAGCCGCCGATCGGGCACCCGCTCGTAGACCAGCTTCACCCCGGTCGTCGTCCCGTCGTGGCGCCGGTGGGTCAGCCGCCGGCCGTCGACCCACCCGGTGACCGCCTCGTAGTGTTCCGGACCGACCAGCAACGAGGTCGCGAAACCACGCAGCACCCGCTCGGCGGCCCCGCGCCAGGTGGCGTGCTGCTCGGCCACGTCGATCAGTTCCCCCGCGAACGGCAGTTCCGCCTCGACGATGCCGAGGTCACGGCACAACTGCCCCCGGATCGCGAGCTGGCTCTCGGGGAGGTTGTTCCGGCGGTCGGCCAGCGACGCCAGTTCGGCCCGGACGGCGGCGGCCGAGTTCTGCACGTCGCGGTGGCGGACGCCCAACTCATCGATCCGCGCCTCGGCCTCGGCCCACGCGTTCGACAACCGGGCCTCCTCGCCGGAGATCTGCTCACCGAGCGCCGCAAACTCGGCGGCCGACGAGACCTCGGCCAGACCCGCGTCGGCGAGCCGGCTGGTGAACCTGACCCGGCGTCCGGCACGGTCCTCGATCTGCGCGGCCGCGGTGAGCCGCTGCCGCTCCAACTCGCCGAGCCGGTCACCGCCGGCACCGGCCCGATCGACCAGCAGCTGATCGTGCTCCTGACGCAGCCCGGCGTCCCGCGTCCGCGCAGCCACCTCGGCCTCGTTCAGTCGCTGTTGCCGCGCGATCGACTCGTCGATGTCGGCGTCCAGCAGCGCGATCCGGTGCTCGGCGATGAAACTGCGGACGGCGTCCCGCCGCGCCTCGTCCTCGGCGTGGCGCTGCACCGCAGCGTCGTACTTGGCCGCCGCCGCGACCAGGGGTGACAACGCCTCGAGTTGTTCCCCGGCCCGCACCACGGCGTCGTGGGCCTTGGTCAGGTCTTCGAAGTGATTGACGATGTGGCGCACCCGGTCGGTCGAGTCAGCAGCCTCGAGCATGTGCTTGCGGACGAACTCGTTCAGATTGCCGACCGACTTCATCGACACGGTCTGGTGGAACAGTTCCATGGCCTGCTCGGACCGCACCCCCAGTGCCCGGCGCAGTTGCCGGGAGTACTCAGGAAAGGTGTTGTGGATGTCCGCACCGCCCGCACGCAGCCGGCGGCGCAGATCGGCGAGGTCTGAGCCGAAGTCGGTGAAGTCGGTATCGATGGACAGTTCTTTCGCCGAGATCACGTAGAAGCGGTCGGGCTGCCCCGCGCGATCCTTGGCGTGGAACACCTGGGCCAGGCTGACCGTCTCGCCGTACCCGTCGTTGACGAAGACGCCGAGGATCACCGAGAAAGAGCTGGGGCCACGCAGCCCGACGGCCTGGGTGGTGCCAGTCGTCTCGATCCGTCTCGAGGTGTAGTGGCCCTCGACGTAGCTTCGCAAGGTTCGTTCCTTGGATTCCGCACCGGCAGCCTTGTTGTACGAGATACGTTGCGCCGGAAGCAGAAGCGTGGTGATGGCGTCGACGAGAGTGGACTTGCCGCTGCCGATGTCACCGGTCAGCAGCACGGTCTCACCAGCCGGCTCCAGTCGCCAGGTCTGTCTGTCGAAGGTGCCCCAGTTCCGCACCTCCAGGCGGGACATCCGGTAGCCGGCCCGAGGATCGGTGCCGAGTTCCAGTGCGGAGAACAGGGCGTCGCTCACGATTCCTCCGAATCATTCGGTGCCGCGCTGCTGCCGGAGTACGCGCTCAACGTGCCGGCGAAGTCCGCGAGGGTCTGCGCATCGACGTAGGCCTTGAGCACGCGGCGCACCTCCCAATGGTCGCTCTGACCGCGGAGCCGGCGCAGGAAGCCGAGTTCCTCGCACTTGCGGATCGTGGTGTCGACCTGATCGACCACGCGAGCGTCGTTGGTCGACTCCGGCAGGAACATCCGCAGCATCTCCAGGATCGCCTCCCGGCCGACCACCAGTTTCCCTTCGCCACCGCCGGCCTCGAACTCGGCGAGACGTTTTCGCAGCAGCACCAGCATCAGGCTGACGTTGTAGGTGAGCGCCCGGCGCATCACCAGCCGGGGCAACGGCTCGGCGCCCTCGACCTCTTCCCCGGTGCGCAGGTAGGCGTATCCCTCGGCGTCATCGATCACGACGTCCACCCCGATCGCCGCGAAGTGCGCTCGCACGGTGGCGGTCTCCCGGCTCAGGTCTGCCCACGTGCTCTCGTCGCTGTCACGGTAGACGACGCCGCGCATCAACTTGATGATTGCGACGGCGGCCGCCTGCTCGGACGGTGTCCTCATCGCCGGGTCACGCTCACCCGCGGCATCCGCGCCCGGCGTGGCCTGCCGGGTGCGTCGTCGTGTCCGGGCATCTCGTAGTCGATCAGGCTCTCCTGGTCAGGGTCCACCTCGACGGTCAGGTCCTCCTCGGCCAGGGCCAGGTACCCGAGCAGCTCGGCCGCCCCCTGCTCGACCGGGTACAGGGCCACGATCTCGTCGAGAAAGGCGGACGTGTGCTCCGGGATCAGACTGCGGATCTGCGTCGCCAGCCGGCCCGGGTCGACGTGCTGCTGGATCAGCAGGGCTGTGACGTCGAGTTGCTCGTCGACGGGCGCCACGGGCGCGCTGTCCACCCGCGCAGCGGGCCCGGCAGCGTACAGAGGACGCTCGAACGGCAGACTGATCGTGACGCCCGGCACGGCGATCTCCATGCCCACGCCCGGCAGCCCGGCACCGGTCTCGGCGGCCCGGTCGCGGCAGGCGAGAGCCGCCGTCTCCACGCCGCGGATCAGCTCCAGCACCCGACGGTTCTCCCAGACCTGATCCTCCAGGAACCGGCTGAGCTGTTCAGAGATCTGCCGGACCGTGGCCTGGGCACGTTCGGCCGCATCGGCCCAGTCGTGATGGATGGAGCGGAGTCTGGGGTCAGCGTCCAGATCGTCGAGATCCTGCACCCGGCCGAGCAGACCGGCCAGTTCGTCCTGCCTGGCACTGGAGAGAAGGAAGTCGTAGAAGGCCTGGAAGCTTCGTCCCTGGTCGGAACCACTGATGTCGGCACGGTCACCGACCAGTTCGGCGAGGAGTTCGGCCTTCACGCCGTCCCACGTGGCGATCTTCACCCTGGCCTGCCGGTCCAGGGCCCGGAAGTTCTCCTCCACCTCACGGAAATCGCCAAGCAGTTCCCGTGCGGTTCCGGAGAACTGCTGGTACCGGTCGCGCAGGGCCGGACCGTCCAGCATCACCAGGTTGCCCGCCTCGACCTCGGCGATCTGCGCATCGATCTCGGCCCGGCGCCGATGAAGGTCGACGAGCCGGGCCTGCGGATCGGTCTCTACGCCCTGCACGATCTGACGGAGCAGTTCCACCACGGTGTGCAGGCGCGATTCGGTGCCGACGAAACTCCGTGCTCTCAACGAGTCGACCCAGGCGTAGGCGCGCTCGAAGGCCGGTGTGGCGTCGTAGTGGATCTCATCGGAGTCGTGCGGATAGAACCTGCGCAGCCATCCCGCGTCGGTACCGGACCAATCAGTCAGGTACTCGGACGCCGGCCGCGGATACACCATCTGCTCCAGATCGGCGTCGACGGAAACGTTGAGACCGTGGAGCAGATCGTCCAGGGCGTCGGTCAACGTCGTCGCCGCCGTGGGCCCGTTGTTGCGTTCCACGAACCAGTCGCCCAGGAAGGCCAACGTCAGCGGGGCATTCGCGGCCCGGAGCAGTCGCCACGAGGGATGTCTGCCCTGAAGCTGGGCGATGTCGTCGTGATCCATCGATCTGCTTCCTGTCTCGCCTTGTGTCGTATCGGTCCGCCGACGGCGGTCCGAACCGCGGGCCCGGCGTCGCTCTTCTCGTCCCACTCTTCTCTTCTCGTCGTCCCACTTGCCGAGCATCGCGGTCACCATGCCGTCGTGCAGCCAGACTAAGGATGGGTACCGACAAATCCACCCGGACCGCTCAGTGCGCCGTCCCGTGGCAGGCTGGAGCCGTGAGCGGGGTCAGGGTGGACAGCTGGTTGTGGGCGGTGCGGGTGTTCAAGACCCGCTCCGCGGCGACGGCCGCCTGCCGCGCGGGCCACGTGCGGGTGAACGACACCCGGGTGAAGGCCGCACAGTCGGTGGTGCCGGGCGACGAGATCAGGGTCCGGGCCAACGGTGTCGACCGGATCCTGGTGGTGAAACAGTTGCTGGCCAAGCGGGTCGGTGCCCCGGTGGCTGCCGAGGCGATGGAGGACCGCACCCCCGCGCCGCCGCCGCCGGAAGCCGTTGCCGCCGTTGCGGTTCGGGACCGCGGCGCCGGACGGCCTACCAAGCGCGATCGCCGCCGGCTGGAGGACCTGCGAGGGCGCTGAGGGCGCCGTCCGTCGTTCATCACTCGGGCTCGGCCTCGTAGCTGTAGAAGCCCTGGCCCGTGGCGACACCCAGCCGGCCCTCGTCGATGTAGTTCTCCTTCAGCCAGGCGGCGAAGGCCAGCACCGCCTCGAAGACCTGTGGATCGGTCCGGTCGGTACCCATCACCTCGGCCGTGTTCGAGCGCCACACCCGGTTGGCGAAGTGCAGTGCCAGAAACCTGTCGGGGCGTCCGGTGAAGTCGGCGAGGTCGCTCGGCAACAACGTCGAGGAGTTCGTCGCGAAGATCGCGGCGGCGGGTGCGACGGCCTTCAGCCACTCGTACACCTGACGCTTCAGGTCCAGCAGTTCGGGCACGGCCTCGATGACCAGGTCGGCGTCCGCCGCCGCAGCGGCCAGATCACTGGTGAGCTCGATGCGTCCGATCGCCTCCTCGGCGCGGCCCTGGTCGGCGCCCGGCACGGCGTCGTGGCGGTAGGTCCTGGCCAGGTCCTCGAACCGTCCCCGTGCGGCCACCAGGGCGGCCTCGTCGACGTCGTAGGCACGCACCGGCAGCCCGCAGTAGGCACTCTGGAAGGCGATCTGCGAACCGAGCACCCCCGTGCCCAGCACACTGACTCTGGCGATCTTCATGGCGATTCCCTCCGTGGCCGGACCAGATGAACGATCTCGCCCTGACCAGTCTGACGTCCCCCGGGGACAAGATCGTGAACCGGCCCCCGGAGATTCCCGCGGGGCGCTCAGCCGGGCAGTGGCGGTTCTCCGGCTGCGGTCGAGGTACGCGGGCGATCGGTCGAAAACGGGGCGAACCGAGCTGGGCCTGGTCCCGATGTACGGCCGAACCGGTGAGTTGATCACTCGTTCGGGCGATGACAGTCCGACTCTCACTTCACGCTGTCCGGCAGCTGCCGATGGGGGCGTCGATGAACAGGACCAGGCTCGAAGATCAGCCCACACCGAGCAGCCGCAGCTGGCCCCGGCGTCGTGCCGCCGGGTTGCTGCTTCGCGGGCTGACGGTGGTGGTGCCGTTCCTGCTCGGCATCGGCGTCATCGTCGTCGGCTCCCGGCAGGTGCCGGCCGCCGACGGTGGCCTGGCCGTGCTGAGATTCGTCGGCATCACCGCGACCAGTTGGCTGCTGATGTGGCTGACCCATCGCATCCTGAACCGGTCGCTGCCCCTGGCCGTGCTGCTGGAGATGTCGCTGGTCTTCCCCGAGAAGGCGCCGTCCCGGATGAAGCTCGCCCGCCGGGTGGCGAGCAAGCGTGACCTCGAGGACCTGCTCGCCGGACGGCACCCGAACGCGAACGAGACCACCCAGCAGGCCGCGGAGCGCATCCTGGCCCTGGTCGGTGCGCTGTCGATCCACGACAGGGGCACCCGTGGACACTCCGAACGGGTGCGGGTGCTCTCCGACCTGATCGCCGAGCGGATGCGGCTGCCCGAGTACGACCGGGAGCGGCTGCGCTGGGCGGCGCTGCTGCACGACATCGGCAAGCTGCACGTGCCGGTGGAGATCCTGAACAAGCCGGCCAAGCCGACCCAGGCCGAGTGGGAGGTGCTCAAGCGGCACCCCGAACACGGCGACGAGATGATCGCCCCGCTGCGCAAGTGGCTGGGCCCCTACGCCGATGTCGTGGTCCAGCACCACGAGCGCTGGGACGGCGACGGCTACCCCAAAGGCCTTGCCGGAGAAGGTATCTGCCTGGGCGCCCGGATCGTCAACGTCGCCGACGCCTTCGACGTGATGACCGCGGCACGCGCCTACAAGAAGGCGCACGGCCGGGGTGCGGCACTGCGCGAACTGGTGCGCTGCAGCAGCGGCCAGTTCGACCCGACCGTGGTGCGGGCGTTGCTGACCATCCCCCGCCGCCGGCTGCTGCTGTCGATGGGCCCGGCGGCCTGGCTCACCTCGCTGCCGTTCATCGGCCAGGGCCAGGCGGCACTGACCACGCACCTCGCCAACCAGGCCGGCGTCGCGGTCGGAACCGTCGCCCTGACCGGGTCGGCGATCGTGGCGCCGTCCGCCGCCGGGGCGGCCCCGGCCACCCTGATCCAGACCGTCGCCGCCACCGTCGACCAGGTGGCCACCGGCCAGGCGACCCCGGGCGCTCCGGCCGCGAAGGCCGCGGCGCCGGCCGCTCCGAAGGCCGCCCGCGGCAAGGCCGCCAAGCCGACCGCCGCGCCCGCCGCACCGAGCACGCGCTCCACGGCGGCGCCGGCACCGAGCCGGACGACGTCCACCTCACAGCCGGCCAAGACCCACTCCGCGGCACCGAAACCGTCCGGCGAGGCACCGGCCACCACCGCGCCCGCCGCGCCGAAGGCCGCAGCTCCGCCGACCACGAAGGCGCCGGCCACCACCAGACCGGCGGCCAAGCCGCCGGCGCCGAAACCGGCACCTCCGACCACGTCGGCACCGAAGTCGAACCCGCCCGCGGCACCCAAGAGCAATCCGGCGCCGACCTCGACGCAACCGCCCCCTGGCGGCTCGGGTTCGGGCTCGGGCTCGGGCTCGGGCATCAAGATCACGATCAAGGTGGACAACTCCGGGATCACGGTCACCACGAATCAGAACGGCACGGTGACCACGACCACCCGGCCGAGGTGACCAGCGCACCCTCCCGGGTGCTCCGCCCGGACTCCTTTCCTCCGCGCCGGTCGTGCCTGCGTGTTCTCTGGTGAGTCAATCCTCGGCGATCGGCGTTTCACTGGTCGGTGAGCCGGCTGTGAATCCGCCATGATCGAATCTCACACCGTCACGCGCATCCGGGGGCAGCACCATGACGTCAGGCAAGAGGACGGCGAAGAAGCGGTCCGCGGCGCCCGCACCGAACGTCTTCACCGACCTCGTCGACCGGCTGCGGCCGCTCTTCGCCGCGATGCCGACCCGCGAGGTGCCGATGTTCGGCGGCCTGTCGTTCATGGCGGACGACCGGATGGTGGTCGCCGCCGGCAAGGACGGGTCGCTACTGGTGCGGGTCGACCCGGCCCGCCACGACGAGCTCACCGCTCGGCCCGGAGCCGCCGTGGCCGAGATGGGCACCGGCAGGTCGATGGGGCCCGGCTGGCTCCGGGTACAGCCGGAGGCGATCGCGGACGAGACCGGGCTGCGGTTCTGGTTCGAGGCGGCGATGGACTTCCACGACCGGCTCAGATGATGCCCAGGGCCAGCATCGCGTCGGCCACCTGGATGAAGCCGGCGATGTTCGCGCCCGCCACGTAGTTGCCGGGTTGCCCGTAGGCCTCGGCGGTCTCCAGACATCGGTCGTGAATGCCGCGCATGATCGCCTCGAGGCGCTCCTCGGTGTGCTCGAAGCTCCAGGAGTCGCGGGAGGCGTTCTGCTGCATCTCCAGCGCACTGGTCGCCACTCCCCCGGCGTTGACCGCCTTGCCGGGCCCGAAGGTGACCCCGGCCTCGTTGAGCAGTCGCACCGCGTCGGGGGTGCACGGCATGTTCGCACCTTCGGCGACGATCTGACATCCGTTGGCCGCCAAGGCCTTTGCGTCCTTGCCGTTCAGTTCGTTCTGGGTCGCGCAGGGCAGGGCGATGTCGCAGGGAACGTGCCACACCGACCCGTCGGTGACCACGCTCGTGGCGCCGCCTCGGGCCTGCGCGTAGTCGGCGATGCGGCCTCGCCGGGTCTGCTTGACCTCCTTGAGCAGATCGAGGTCGATGCCCAACTCGTCGACCAGGTACCCGCTGGAGTCGGAGCAGGCGACCACCAGGCCGCCGAGTTCGTGCACCTTCTCGATCGCGTAGATCGCGACGTTGCCCGAGCCGGAGACCACCACCCGCTTGCCGTCGAAGGACTCCGATCGCGCCTTGAGGATCTCGTGGGTGAAGAAGGCGGTGCCGTAGCCGGTGGCCTCGGTGCGCACCTGCGATCCGCCCCAGGTCAGGCCCTTGCCGGTGAGCACTCCCGACTCGTAGCGGTTGGTGATCCGCTTGTACTGGCCGAACAGGTAGCCGATCTCGCGGCCGCCGACGCCGATGTCACCGGCCGGCACGTCGGTGTACTCGCCGATGTGCCGGTACAGCTCGGTCATGAACGCCTGACAGAACCGCATCACCTCGGCGTCCGAGCGTCCCTTGGGGTCGAAGTCGGAGCCGCCCTTGCCGCCGCCGATCGGCAACGCGGTCAGCGAGTTCTTGAAGATCTGCTCGAAACCGAGGAACTTGATGATGCCCAGGTACACCGAGGGGTGGAAACGCAGCCCGCCCTTGTACGGGCCGAGCGAGGAGTTGAACTCGACCCGGAAGCCGCGGTTGATCTGCACCGTGCCCGCGTCGTCCACCCATGGCACCCGGAAGATGATCTGTCGCTCGGGTTCGCACAGCCGCCGGATCACGGCCGCGTCGGCGTACTGCGGGTGCTTGGCGACCACCGGACCGAGGCTGTCCAGCACCTCGTGCACGGCCTGGTGG
>DAIOVT010000063.1:2018-12513 GCA_036758885.1 Kineosporiaceae bacterium | reverse complement strand
ATCAAGCAGATCGACGCGCTGACCCTGCAGGTGCCGCTGCACGTGGCCCGGGGCGACTTCGTCGACGGCGTGCTCAGCCAGTACAGCCCGGTGCTCAAGGCGCAGACCACCGACTTCACCAAGGCGCTGGGCACCGGCCCGTTCAAACTCGAGTCGTACCAGGGCGGTCGCAACGCCAGGCTGATCCGTAACGAGAACTACTGGGGCGGCGAGGTCTACCTCGACGCGATCGAGGTCACCTCGGTCTCCGACGCCACCGCCCGGCTGAACGCGGTCAAGGGCGACCAGGCCGACTACGCCTGCGGGATCAGCCCGACCGGTGCCCGAACGTTGGGCACCGGGGGTGCCGTGGAGGCCCGTCCGGGCGGGGCCGCGGCGTCCTCGGCGATGTGTTTCGCGTTCAACGTCTCGCAGAAACCGTTCGACGACCCCCGGGTGGTGCAGGCGGTCAAGCTCGCGGTGGACCGAAAGGCGTTGGTGGACACCGTGCTTGCCGGCTACGGGCAGATCGGTGCGGACGTGATCGGCATGGGCATGCCGGGCTACGACAGCTCGCTGACCCCGCCGGCGCGCGACGTGGCACGGGCGAAGGAACTCTTCGCCCAGGCCGGGGTCAGCTCGTTCACCATGCGGGCCGCGGACTTCGCCCCGGGCATCGTCGCCGCAACCGAACTGCTGGCCGAGCAACTGGCCACCGTCGGCGTGCAGGTGAGCGTCGAGAAGGCTCCGGCCGACAGCTACTTCGCCGACTTCGCCAAGGTGATCTCGACACCCGCCCAGGGCTTCTACTTCGTCAACCGGCCACCGGTGATCCACATGAGCTCCTACACGGGTTCGCAGGGCGCGTTCAACGTGACCGGGTTCAAGCCGGCCGACTACGACAAGGCACTGATCGCAGCGCAGGCCCTGGTCGACGACACCGCCCGGACCGCGGCGATCAACGCCCTGCAGAAGCAGTTGCACGACGAGGACGGGCTGGTGGTCTGGGGCTACCAGGAGAACCTGGACGCCGTCCGGAGCACCCTGAAGGGGGTCACCCTGAGCCAGACGGTGCCGCAGTTCGCCTCGGCCTACTACACCGCCTGAGCCGGCGGCCGCGGAGGGGACGGAGGTGATCCGCAGATGGGCCTGAGCAGGTACCTGTTCGGTCGCGTGCTCAGCGGGGTGGCGGTGCTGCTGGCCACCTCGGCGCTGTTGTTCTGGGCGGTGACGATGCTGCCCGGCGATCCCGCCACCCGGATCCTCGGCATGGGTGCCACGCCCGAGCAGGTGGTCCTGATGCGGGACCAGCTCGGCCTGGACGCACCCGCGCTGCAGCGCTATGCCGACTGGCTGGGCGGCGTGCTGCGGTTCGATCTCGGCTCCAGTCTGATCAGCCGCAGCCCGGTCTCGGAGCTGATCGCGCCACGGCTGGTCAACTCGGCGGTGCTGGCCGGGGCGGCCGCCCTGCTGGGCACCGTGATCGCCTTGGCCGCAGGGGTTCTGGCCGGATCCCGGCCCGGTTCGCGGCGCGACCGCCGGCTCTCCACGGTGGCGCTGGCCGGGGTGAGCGTGCCCGACTTCGTGCTGGCCGGCGCGCTGGTCTCGCTGGTCGGCCTGGGGCTGGGCTGGTTGCCCTCGACCGCGTTGCTGACCGGTGCCGAGCGCCCCTGGGACCGTCCCGACGCCCTGGTGCTGCCGGTGCTGTCCCTGGCGCTGCCGGTCGCCGCCTGGCTGTTCCGGTACGTGCGGGCCGGAGTCGCCACGGCGGTCACCTCGCCCTCGGTCGAGGCGGCGCGGCTGGCCGGGCTGTCGCCGTGGGTGGTGATCACCCGGCACCTGATGCCCTCGGCGCTGCCGAACACGTTGCCCGCCTTCGGATATGCCCTCGCCGGGCTGCTCGGCGGCGGCGTGGTGGTGGAGCGGCTGTTCGGCTATCCGGGGGTGGGGTTGCTGCTGGTCGACTCGGTCGGCGGCCGGGACGCTCCCGTGGTTCTCGCCGTCGGGGTGCTGCTGTCGGCCGCGGTGATCTGTGCGCTGACCCTGACCGACGTGGCGGCCGCGGCGCTCGATCCCCGGGTGCGCCGGGTGGTGCGCCGATGAGCCGGGCGGCCGGGTCACGCCGGCCGGTGCCCCGTCGGGGCCGGGTGCTGCTGTGGCTGGCGCCCGCGGGCGCCGTCCTGCTGCTGGCGGTGGTCGGACCGCTGCTGCCCACCGCCCGGCAGAGCGGCGCGGTGCCGTTCGCCGCTCCTGGTGACCCGGGCGCGGGTGGGGCGGTGCTGGGCACCGACGTGCTCGGCCGCGACGTCCTGGCCCAGGTGCTGGACGGCGGCCGCGCGGTGGTGGTGCTGCCGCTGCTCGCAGCGCTGCTCGCCTGTGCGCTCGGTACCGCGGCCGGGCTGTTGCTGGGCTGGTTCGACGGCCGGGGCAGCCGGGCGACCACCCGCGGGCTGGAGCTGCTGCTCGGGCTGCCGCCGGTGCTGGTGCTGCTGACCGTGCTGTACGGGCTGGGCACCGGGCCCTGGCAGATGCTGGCCCTGGTGATCGCGACCGCGCTGCCGTTCACCGCCAGACTGGTCGCGGCGGCGGTCCGGCCGTTGCGGCAGGCCGGTTTCGTCGAGGCCGCGCTGGCCATGGGCGACCCGCCGCGGGTGGTGCTGCGCCGCGAGGTGCTGCCGCTGGTGGTGCCGACCCTCGCCGCGGATCTCGGGCTGCGGGTGGCCGGGTCGGTCTATCTGGTGGCGGCCGCGGCCGTGCTCGGCTTCGGCAGCGCGCCGCCGGCCACGGACTGGGCGACGCAGATCCAGCAGAACCTCGAGGGCGCGATGCTCAACCCCTGGGCGACGGTGGTGCCGGTGGCGTTGATCGCGGTGTTCGCGATCTCGGTGAACCTCGGCCTGGACGCCTTGTCGCACCGGCTGGGTGCGGGGCAGGAGGCGACATGATCGCATCGGTGGAACAGTTGCGGGTGGTCCGGACGGCGGACGGCGTCGTGGTGCTGGACGGGCTCGACCTGCAGGTCGAGCAGGGCGAGCGGCTCGGTCTGCACGGCCGGTCGGGCTGCGGCAAAAGCACTCTGGCACTTGCCCTTCTGGGGCATCTGCGGCCCGGGCTGTCGCGGACCGGGGGCCGGGTGCTGGTGGCCGGCGAGGACATCTTCGCCGTCCCCGCACGCACCCGGCGCAGACTGCGCCGGGAGGTGGTCGGCTGGGTCGGTCAGGACCCGGCGGTGGCGCTCACCCCGACCATGCGGGTGGGCCGGCAGCTGACCGAACTGCGCCGGGACGACGACGCCCCGGGCGGCCCGGCGGATGCGTCCGGGGTGCTCGCCGAGGTCGGTCTCGAGGCCGCCCTGGTGCGGCGCTACCCGCACGAGGTCTCCGGCGGCCAGGTGCGCCGGATCGCCCTGGCCCGGGCGCTGGCCGCCAGGCCGCGACTGCTGCTGCTCGACGAGCCGACCGCCGGCCTCGATCACGACAGCCGGTCGGTGGTGCTGGCGATGCTGCAGGAGCACTGCCGCCGGCACGGGACCGCGCTCGTGGTGATCAGCCACGACCCTGACGTGCTGGCCGCGCTCTGCGAACGCATCCTGCGGATCGAGCAGGGCCGGATCGCCTCGGTGGCGCCGGCGCGTGCTGCCGGCACGGAGACCGGCCGGGACGCCGATGGCATTGCGGCGGAGGCGATCCCGGCCGGCCACGGCCAGGTGGTGCTCGAGGTGGGTTCGCTGCGCGCCGGTCACGGACGGGGCGATCGGCGGCTCGAGGTGGTCCGCGGCGGCGACCTGCGGCTGGCCGCCGGCGAGTGTGTCGCGCTGGTCGGCCCCTCCGGCTGTGGCAAGTCGACGTTCGCCCGCTGCCTGGTCGGTCTGCACCCGGCCGAGGACGGCGAACTCCGGGTGGACGGCAGCATCGCGCCGTGGCGGGCCACGGATCGGCCGGCGTCGTTGCGGCGGGCGATCCAGCTGGTGCCGCAGGACCATGCCAGCACCCTGCAGCCGCTGCGCACCGTGGGCCGCACCCTGGCCCAGGCCTTGCAGCGGGCCGGCCGCGCGGCCGGCGAGGTCGAGGACCTACTGCGTTCGGTGCGGTTGCCCGCCGACGTCGCGCAGCGCCGTCCGGGGCAGTTGTCCGGCGGGCAGCGGCAGCGGGTGGCCCTGGCCCGGGCGCTGGCGGTGCGGCCACAGGTGCTGATCTGCGACGAGATGACCTCGGCGCTCGACCCCGACATCAGCGCTGAGATCGTCGAGCTGGTGCGCGAACTGGTCACCGGGCTCGACCTCGCGGCGCTGCTGATCACCCATGATCCGGTGGTCTCGGCACGCGCCGACCGGGTGCTGGAACTGCACCAGGGGCAGCTGCGGACCGCCGGTGAGCAGCGGGTCACGGCGACGTCCGGGATCGTCTGACCCACCCGCGAAGCACCGTAATACGCAACCCGTTTCGCCTTGAGCATCGTTGTGTCACACTTCGACTCAGCTGGTCCGGTCCGGGCGTGCGAACGTGCGGACCGGGGCAAGAGGGAACCCGGTGAGAATCCGGGACTGCCCCGCAGCGGTGAGTGGGAACGAAGGTCGCCAGAAGCACTGGGCACCAGCCTGGGAAGCGGCGGCCGGTAGGCCGAGCAGTACGCCCACGAGTCCGAAGACCTGCCAGCGGCCGGGCGCACCCGCGTCCGGAGTGGTCGGAGGCCTCGAGGACGGGCGCTGCGGCGGGACGAGGGCAGGAGTGCTGCCCTCGGACGCATGCCATTCCTCGTGGACCCCGGTCTCGGCCGAGAGCGCGAGGAGAGCTCATGACGGATCCGATCAGGGTCTGCGCGGTCACCGATCTGTTTCCCGGAGAAGGGATTCGGATCACCTCGGTGAGTCCGCCGCTGGCGGTCTTCCTCACCGAGGAGGGCGAGATCCACGCGGTCGACGACACGTGCACCCACCAGGACGCATCGCTGGCCGACGGCTGGGTGGAGGACTGCACGGTCGAGTGCCCGTTGCACGCCTCGAGGTTCGACCTGCGCACCGGTGCGGTCGACGGTCCGCCGGCCAAGGCGCCGATCCGGGTGCACGAGGTGCAGCTCGACGGGCAGGACGTGCTGGTCACCCTCTCGACGGCGACACCGCACCTACCGCCCGGCGTCGTTCACCCGCAGCCGCGATGAGCGCCGCCGTCAGCCCCGTCAGCCCCGTCAGCCCCGTCAGCCCAGTCGCCGCCGTCACCGTGGTGGGTGGCGGGCTCGCCGGGTTGTCCACCGAGACCGCCTTGCGCCGTGAGGGTTTCACCGGATCGGTCACGGTGGTCAGCCCCGAGGGGCACCCGCCCTACGACCGGCCGCCGCTGTCCAAGGAGTTCCTGCTCGGCACCCTGGCGGAGGAGGATCTCGCGCTCGCCCGGCCGGGCGAGGAGAGCGCCGGCACCCGGTGGCTGAGCGGACGCCGCGCGGTGGCGCTCGATCCGGGCACCCGCACCGTCACCCTGGACGACGGCACCCGGCTCGGCGCCGACGCCGTGGTGGTGGCCACCGGGGCGCTGGCCCGGGCCCTGCCGGTACCCGGTGCCGACCTGCCCGGCGTGCACCTGCTGCGCACCCTCGCGGACGCTCGCGGATTGCGCGCCGAGCTGACCCCCGGACGGCGCCTGGTGATCGTCGGCGGTGGTTTCATCGGCAGCGAGATCGCCTCGGCAGCAAGGGAACTGGGCCTGACCGCGAGCCTGGTCGAGGCGCAGTCGATGCCGCTGGTAGCGGCGCTCGGCATCGATGCGGCGACCGCCGTGGCCGGGCTGCACGAACGGCACGGGGTGACCCTGCACCGGGCCCGCGGGGTGACCGCGCTGGTCGCCGACCCGGCGGCCGGGCCGGATGCCCCGTTGAGCGGTGCCCCGTTGAGCGGTGCCCGGGTGGGCGGCGTCCGGTTGGACGACGGTTCGGTGCTGCCCGCCGACGTGGTGGTGATCGGCGTCGGATCCCGGCCCGATCTGGACTGGCTCGGAGACTGCGGCCTGCCCCTGGACGGCGGCCTGCACTGCGACGCGCACGGCTGGACCGGGTTGCCCGGCGTCTATGCCGTCGGCGACTGCGCGGCCTGGGCGGAGGACGGGCTCAGGCAGCGGGTCGAGCACTGGACCGACGCCCGGGACCGGCCGGCCCGGCTGGTGCGGCACCTGCTCGGCCGCCCGGACGACGCCCCCCTGCCACCGCCCTACTTCTGGACGGATCTGTACGGCGTGCGGATCCAGTTCGCGGGCCGGTTGCGGGGCGGTGAGGAGTTCACGATCGAGTCCGGCTCGGCCGACGGGCTGGACCTGCTCGGCGTGTACCTGCGAGCGGGTGAGCCGGTGGCCGTGCTCGGCATGAACCGGGCCCGGGAGATCTCCCGGTGGCGGCGCCGGCTGGCCACGGCCGGCCGTCCGGCCGAGGGGAGCCGGGCCGACGGGGCCCGGGCAGACGGCCCCCGGGCCGACGGGACCCGAAAGGTCAACGGGGAGAACAGTTTCAGCAACGTGGGAAAGGGTGGTGCATCGCGACCGAATCGATGATCGACCGGCCGGTCGAGCAGGCAAGAGTCAGTGAGAGCCTCTTGCGCACCCTCGGCGGTGCCGCGTACGTGAGCGCCGAGACGTACCAGCGGGAGTGCGAGACGATCTTAGAACGGATGTGGTTCTGCGTCGCGCACGTCAGCGACCTGCCGGCCACCGGTTCGTTCCTCACGGTGCAGGTCGGCCGCGAGTCGGTGCTGCTCACCCGTAACCGCCGCGGCGAGATCCGGGCCTTCGACAACGTCTGCCGGCACCGGGGCGCGCGGCTCTGCCTGGAGCAGAAGGGGTCGCTGCACCGCTCGATCCAGTGCCCGTACCACGCCTGGACCTACGACTTCGACGGTGGCCTGATCGCCGCCCCGAACATGACCAGCATGCCCGACGTGACCCGGGAGGCCTACGCGCTGAACCGGATTCAGGTTCGGCTCTGGCTCGGCTACGTCTGGATCTGCCTGGCCGAGCAGCCCGAGTCGTTCGAGGAGTCGGTGCAGCAGGACGTCGTCGACCGGCTCGGCGAACTCGCCAACCTGGACGCCTACGCGGTCGAGGAACTGCGGATCGGCCGCCGGCACCGCTACGACGTCGCGGCGAACTGGAAGCTGATCATCGAGAACTTCATGGAGTGCTACCACTGCGCCACGATCCACCCGGAACTGACCGAGGTGCTGCCCGAGTTCGCCGACGGGTTCGCCGCCCAGTTCTACGTCAATCACGGTGCCGCCTTCGGTGAGGACGTGGCCGGGTTCACCGTCGACGGCTCGGCCGGCGTCACCGAACTGCCCGGGCTGCACGACGACCAGGACCGCCGCTACTACGCGGTCACCGTGCGGCCGCAGGTCTTCATCAACCTGGTGCCCGACCACGTGATCGTGCACCGGATGTTCCCGTTGGCCGCCGACCGCACCGTCGTCGAGTGCGACTGGTTGTACCTGCCCGAGGTGGTCGAGGCGGGCACCGATCTGGACCGCTCGGTCGAACTGTTCCACCGGGTCAACCAGCAGGACTTCGACGCCTGCGAGCGAACCCAGTTCGGCATGGGCTCACGCGTCTACGCCGGTGGCGGGGTACTGGTGCCCAGCGAGCACCACATCACCTCGTTCCACGAATGGGTGAACAACCGGCTGAACTCCGGCGGCGCGCCGACGCCCTGATGCCGGCGCGCCCCGGACCCGGGTCAGCGAGGCGGTGAACTGGCCAGTGCGGCCGCCCAGTCGGGGCGGAAGTCGGGGTGCTTCTGATAGGCCAGCGCCAGCAGTTGCATGCTGACCCGGTCCAGCGGCCGGCCGTACTTGATGTCCAGGATCAGCTCGTCCAGCATCCGCAGGCCGCGTTCGGCGACCTCCGGGGCCGGCCCGGTGCCGGACGCCCGGCGATGGGTCGCGGCCAGGACCTCCTCGCAGAGCCGGTCGTGCAGGAAGGCCAGGAACGCCTCGCCGTCCGGCAGAGCGTTCACGCCCGGCGGCAGCGGCAGGTCCTCGGCGGCGGTCTCGGTGCTGTGCTCGAATGCGGTGGTCATGGTGGCCCATCCCTCGTGAGCTCGGCGATGAAGGCCCACGGCACGTCGGGACGGCGCGACCGGCCCGGCCGGGATCACCCGGTCCGGATCTCCACGCGCTCCCCCTCGGGAGTCGAGGACCCACCACGCCCGGCGGGCGTGGTGTTGGCAGGTCTTCGGACTCGCGGGCCCCGGGCCGGCCAGGTTGCGCCGGACGCCGTCCTACTGGTCGTCGCTTCCCGGGCCGATCGGTGGCCCAGTGCTTGATGACGACGGTCGTTCCCACTCACCGCTGCGGGGCAGTCCCGGACTCGCACCGGGTTCCCTCTTACGACGGCGTCACGCCCCGGCGGCGAACCAGGAGATCCGTGCTCGGGTAGCGACGTCGAACCAACGGCCCCAGGATAGGCGCTGTGGAAGCCTCCCCGAGGATCTCGGCCGAGCGTTCGGTCAGAGCCGCCGGGATGCTGGCGCTGGCCGGCGCGCCGTTGATCACGACGGTCGCCGCGCTAGCCGCCCTGGCCTGGACGGGTCAGCTGGCCACCGAACTGCTCGGCGATCCGGGCGCTCCGGTGCGTTACGGCCTGCCGGTGACGCGGGTGGTCCACGACGTCGCGGCCGCCGCCACCATCGGCCTGCTGCTGGTGCCGTCGGTGTTGTTGCCCGACGAGGGACGCGACCGCTGGAACCTCGACGGTCTGCGCGCCCGGCTGGTGCGCTGGGCCGGCTGCGCCGCCTGTCTCTGGGCGGCGTCACTCGTCGTCCTGCTCGCGCTGACCTGCGCCGATGCCACCGGATTCGGCCTGTTGCAGAACGGGTTCGGAGAACAGCTGTGGTTCTTCGCCAGTCAGCTCGACCTCGGCCGCTCGCTGCTGGCCGCCGCGGTGCTGGTGCTGCTCTGTGCCCATCTGGCGTTGCTCGCCACCGGACTCCGCACCGCCGCCTGGTCGGGCGCGGCGGCCGCGGCCGCGATGTTGCCGCTCGCCCTGGGTGGGCACGTGGCCGGTTCGAACGACCACGCCAATGCGGTCAATGCCCTGTTCGTGCATCTGCTCGCGGTCACCGTGTGGGTCGGCGGGGCCGCGGCATTGCTAGTGGTTGCGCTGTTACCCATCTCTCGCGGGGCCGGCCCGGTGCGCCTCGACCGTCCGGCCCAGCGGTTCTCCACGGTGGCCGGGTGGTGCTTCGCCGCGGTCGCGTTCTCGGGGGTGCTCTCGGCCTGGCTGCGCCTGGGCGATCTGCAGGGCCTGTTCACCGGCTACGGCGCGATCGTGGTGGTCAAGGCCGCCGCCCTGGTCGGGCTGGGTCTGGCCGGACGGCGCCACCGCAGCGCCCTGTTGCCGGCCCTGCAGCGCAACCCGCGGGACCGGGCGGCGTTCATCAGACTGCTCGCGGTCGAACTGCTGGTGATGGCGCTGGCGATGGGTCTGGCGGTCGCGTTGTCCCGTACGGCGCCGCCGCAGCCGGCCCCGGGGGTGAGCGACGGGACGCCCCCCGCGCTCACCGTGCCGACCCTGCTGACGCAGTGGCACATCGACTGGGTGGCGCTGGCCCTGATCCTGCTCGCCCTGGCCGGGTATCTGGCCGGGGTGCACCGGCTCGGTGATCGCGGCGAGAGCTGGCCGCGACCGCGGATCGTCTTCTGGTCGGCCGGATGTCTGCTGCTGCTCTGGCTCACCAGCGGTGGCCCGGCGGTCTACGGCGCGGTGCTCTCGGCGCACGTGCTGATGCAGTTGCTGCTGACCCTGGCCGTCCCCCCGCTGCTGGTCGGCGGAGCACCGCTCACCCTGGCCCTGGCCACCCTGCCCGCCCGGCCGGACTCCAGCGCCGGGCCCCGGGAGTGGCTGCGGACGATCGAGGGCTCCCGGGTGCTCGCCGTGCTGAACCGTCCGCTGATCGCCGCGGCCGTGCTGGCGGCGAGCCTCGCCGTCCACCACGGCGTCGAGCTCGACGGTCAGCGGCTGTCCGGCCTTGCCCGGGGCACCCACTCCGGGTATCTGCTGACGGTCGGCTACTTCCTGGGGCTCGGCTGTCTGATCGCCCGGAATCGCCGCAACCCTGCCGGGAGACGCGCTCAGCCCGGCGAGTAGCGTGAGCGCCGTGCACCCAGAGCCTCGCCGCCAGCTCCGTGGCGCTGCGGGCCTGGCCAGGGGAGTGCTGCTGGCCACCTCGACGGTGGCCCTGGCCTCCCTCGCCCACGCACTGGCCGGTGGTGCCGCACCGGGAACCACGGCCACCGTGGTCCTGATCGTCGCGCTCACCCCGGTGATGCTGCTGCTGCCGGCCCGGCCCCGGTGGCCGGCGCTGACCACGGGCCTGCAGATCGGCCTGCAGCTGGTGCTGCACCAGGTTCTGGCCCGGCTGCCCGCCCCGGGCGGGACCGGCGCGATGCAGCTGTCGACGGCCGCGGACTGCGCCGCCGGGGCGAGCGGCACGATGTCGGCGATGACTGCGCAGATGACTGCGGCCGGTGGGCATCTGCACGGGC
>DAIOVT010000063.1:0-2008 GCA_036758885.1 Kineosporiaceae bacterium | reverse complement strand
GCCTCGTCGATCCCGGTATGGGCCACGCCGCGGCGATGGGCCGGGGCATGCTGATCGCGCACCTGGTGGCGGCCTGCGGGGCCGTGCTGCTGGTGCACTCCGAGCGGGCCCTGTGGCGGCTCGTCACCCGGCTGCTGCCGAGACTGCGGCCGCTGCGGCTGCCGAACCTGCCGCTGCGGCCGCGGCTTCGCGCCACCCACGCCGGGGCGCCGCTCCGACTCCGCGCGGCAGCGCTCGGCGGAGTCGGCCGGCGCGGGCCGCCGTCCGGCCTCTGCGCGGCAGCCTGACCTCGGTCGGGTCCGGACCCGGCGATGCCCGCCGGGTCCCATTGTCGCGCGCAGCCTGACGATTCCCGTTGCCCGACAGTCACTTTCAGGAGTTCACATGTCTTCCGTTCGCTCTGTCACGCCCGCGAGCAGAATGCCCGCGGCCCGTTCGGTCCTGGCCGGCGCCGGCGCGGCGCTGCTCGCGCTGTCCCTGGCCGGCTGCGGCGCCGGCTCGGCGTCCACCAGCTCGTCGTCGGTGACCACGATCGGCACCGCCGAGCCGGGGTCGACCGCCGCCGAGTCGCTCAGCTTCACCGATCCCTGGGTGAAGACCGCCGCCTCGGACATGACCGCCGCCTTCGGCGTGCTGCACAACGCCGGTTCCGCCCCGATCACCGTGGTCTCGGCGAAGACCTCCGCCTCGCAGCGCACCGAGCTGCACGAGGTGGTGATGGACGGCGGCCAGATGAAGATGCAGCCGAAGAACGGCGGCTTCGTCATCCCGGCCGGCGGCTCGCTGGAACTGAAGCCCGGCGGCTACCACATCATGATCATGGATCTGGCCAAACCCGTTGTCGCGGGCCAGGAAGTGACGCTGCGGCTGACCCTCTCCGACGGCAGCACCTTCGACGCGTCGGCGCTGGCCAAGGACACCACCGCCGGCGAGGAGCACTACCACTCCGACGGCGCGGTGCACACGCACGAGTCGTCACCGATGTCGTCACCGATGTCGATGGCGCCCTCGGCGTCGTCCTCCGCGACCGGTCAGTAGGCCCGCGAGATGGCCGAACTGACTCGACGCAGCCTGCTCGGCCAGGCCACCGCCGCCGCCATCGGCGGCGGCGGTGCCGTCGCGCTCGCCGCACAGGCGGCGAGCGGCGGGCCGACCGGGCAGCCCACCGACGGCCGGGCGGGGGCGACGTCCGGCGCCGGTGCAGCGTCCGGTGCCGCTGCCGGTGTTCTCGACGGTCCGGGGGCGAGCGGCCTGCGGATCGCCTTCCACGGCGAGCACCAGGCGGGCATCGACACCCTGCCGATCCAGGCGCACGCCCGGTTCGTGGCCCTCGACCTGCGCCCGGGCATCGGGGTGGACGGCGTGCGCCGGCTGATGCGGCTGCTCAGCGACGACGCCGCCCGGCTCACCGAGGGCGCCCCGCCGCTGGCCGCCGAGGACCCGGAACTGCCCGCGCTGCCCTCCCGGCTGACCATCACCTTCGGGTTCGGCCCGGGACTCTTCGACGAGATCGGCCGTTCGGCGCAGTGCCCGGAGGTGATCCGCAACCTGCCCGCGTTCAGCACCGACGAGCTGCAGAACCGTTGGTCCGGAGGCGATCTGCTGATCCAGATCTGCAGCGACGACCCGGTGCCGCTGTCGTACGCGATGCGCCGGCTGATCCGGGACGCTCGCCAGCTGGCCCGGGTGCGCTGGACCCAGGTGGGGTTCAACCCGGCCCGCGGCACCGAGCCGGCCGGGACGACACCGCGCAACCTGATGGGCCAGCGCGACGGCACCGCCAACCCCGCCGAGGGGTCGGCCGACCTGGCCGAGACGATCTGGTCGAACGGGCCGGGCTGGCTGGCCGGGGGCAGCATGCTGGTGCTGCGCCGGATCAGGATGGACGTCGACGTCTGGGACGACCTGGGCCGGCCCGGCAAGGAACAGGCGATCGCCCGGCGACTCTCGGACGGCGCCCCGGTCACCGGCGGCGGTGAGCACGACCGCCCCGACCTGACCGCGGTCG
>DAIOVT010000062.1:0-12588 GCA_036758885.1 Kineosporiaceae bacterium | reverse complement strand
CAAGGCCGCTCCCGAACTGACCGAATGGGCCGCCTACTTCGCGGCCACGGCGGCCCGGCGAGCGGTCGTCGAAGCCGGCCGGGGCGAGGTGACCGCGCGCGAGGCCGACGACCTGCTGCGCGACGCCGAAGCCTTCCAGCACGCCGTGGAGGGCGTGCTCGGTCTGCCGCAGCACCCGGTGCTCCCCGATGCCTTTCCGTCCTGCCGGTGAACGGGCACCGGCGGACTTCGTCCATCTGCACGTCGCCTCCGGCTATTCGCTGAGGTACGGCGCCTCCACCCCGGCCGATCTCGTGGCCACCGCCGTCGAACAAGGCATGTCGGCGTTGGCGCTGACCGATCGGGACGGTCTCTACGGGGCGATCAAGTTCGCTCTCGCCTGCCGCTCCGCCGGTCTGGGCGCGGTGTTCGGGGTGGATCTGGCGCTGGCCCCGGAGCCGGGGGAGGTCGTGGCCCGTGCCGGTTCCCGGCGCAGTCCGGTCCGGGGCGGGGTCAGCGTCGATCCGCGTCATCCCCGGGTCACCGTGCTCGCGCTGGGGCCCGATCCGGAACAGGGAAGGGCGGCGGGGCAGGGCTGGAGCAGGCTGTGCCGGCTGGTCACCGCGACCCACCTGCGCGGGGTCCGTGGGGTTCCGCTGACGACCGAGGCGTTGCTCGCCGAACATGCCGCGGCCGGCCATCCGCCCGGCGGGGCGGGCGACATCGTGGCGGGCGGCATCGCGGGGGGTGACATCGACTCGGCCGGCCGTCTCGTTGTTCTGCTCGGGCCGGAATCGCCTGTGGGGCGGGCGGTCTCGGCCCGCAGACGAGATCTTGCGGTGGCCCTGGTCGAACGGTGGCGGGCGATGCTGCCGCCGGGGTCGCTGGCCCTGGAGGTGGTCTGTCACCACGGGCCGCCGGACCGGCCGGGAAGCCTCGGCCACGCCGCGCGCATGCTGGCGCTGGCCCGGCAGACGGGTGTGCCCGCGGTGCTGACCAACGCCGTCCGGTACACCAGCCCGGAGGAGGCGGCCACCGCCGACGTCCTGGACGCCGCCCGCCGGCTGGTCCCACTGGATCTGCGCCACCTCGACCGGGTCAGCAACCAGGAGCATCTGGCCGGGCCCGGGCAGATGGCGCGGACCGCCGCCGAGATCGCGACCGCGGCGGGGGAGGACGACGGCGGGGCCCGGCTGCTGGCCGACACCATGACGCTGGCCTCGCGTTGCCTGCTCGACCCGGCAGGTGATCTCGGCATCGGTTCGGTGCATCTGCCCGAACCGCACGTGCTCGGGCTGAGCCCCGGGGACGACCCGTTGACCGTGTTGCGCAAGAAGTGCGACGCGGCCATCGGCGAGCGGTACCCGGGGGCCGGCAACGGCCTGCTGGCCCAGGTGGAGGCCCGGCTCGAGAAGGAACTGGAGGTCATCGAGACCCTCGGGTTCGCCTCGTACTTCCTCACCGTCGGGCTGGTCTGCGCCGACATCCGCTCGCTCGGGGTCCGGGTGGCGGCCCGTGGTTCGGGGGCGGGCAGTCTGGTCAACCATCTGCTGCGGATCTCCGGGGTCGACCCGATCCGGCACAACCTGCTGATGGAACGGTTCCTCTCCCCGCTGCGCACCCAACTGCCCGACATCGACGTCGACGTGGAATCGGCTCGCAGAGAGGAGGTCTACGCCCAGATCCTGGACCGGTTCGGTGCCGACCGGGTCAGCTGCGTCTCGATGATGGACACCTACCGGGTACGGCACGCCATCCGTGACGTCGGCGCCGCGCTGGGCATGCCGCCCGCGGACATCGGCACGATAGCCACGGCGTTCCCGCACATCCGGGCCCGCGACGTCCGGGACGCGCTGACCGAACTGCCCGAGCTGCGGGCGGCGGGGCTGGCCTCGCCCCAGCTCGATCTGCTCTTCGACCTCGTCGAGCGGCTCGACGGGCTGCCCCGGCACATCGCCGTCCACCCCTGCGGGGTGCTGCTCTCCGACGCCGGGCTGGGGGATCGCACCCCGGTCGAGGCGAGCTGGCAGGGGTTGCCGATGAGCCAGTTCGACAAGGACGACGTCGAGGACCTCGGCCTGCTCAAGCTCGACGTGCTCGGGATCAGGATGCAGTCCGCGATGGCCTACGCGATCGCCGAGGCGTCCCGGGTGGACGACGTCGACATCGATCTGGACGCCCTGCCGCTGGACGACGAGCCGACCTTCCGGATGATCCGGACCTCACGCACCCTGGGCTGTTTCCAGATCGAGTCGCCCGGCCAGCGGGAACTGATCGGCCGGTTCGGTCCGGAGACCTTCACCGACCTGGTCATCGACATCTCGCTGTTCCGGCCCGGTCCGGTGAAGTCCGACATGATCAACCCGTTCCTGCGGGCCCGGCACGGCTGGGACCGGGTCGAGTACCTGCACCCGAGCCTGATCGAGGCACTCGAGGAGACCAGCGGCGTGGTGGTCTTCCACGAGCAGGTGCTGCAGATCGTCGCGGCGGTGACCGGCTGCACCCTGGCCCAGGCCGACGAGGTGCGCCGGGCGATGGGCTCCAAACCCGGTCAGCACCAGGTGAGGTCGTGGTTCTTCCCGCGGGCCGCCGGTCGTGGCTACCCCATCGAGGTGACGACGCGGATCTGGGCGGTGCTGGAGTCCTTCGCCTCCTTCGGCTTCTGCCGCGCGCACGCCGCCGCGTTCGCGTTGCCCACGTACCAGTCGGCCTGGCTGAAACGGCACCATCCGGCAGCGTTCCTGGCCGGGGTGCTCACCCACGACCCGGGGATGTACCCGAAGCGGCTGCTGCTGGACGAGGCCCGCAACCTGGGGGGCGCCGTCCTGCCCCTGGACGTCAACGTCTCGGGCGCGACCTACGCGGTGGAACGGCTGGAGGTCGCCGAGGACCACGGGCCGGCCCCCGCCGAACCCGATCTGCCGGACGGTCGCGGGTACGGGATCAGGCTCGCGCTCGCCGAGGTCAAGGGGATCAGCGACACCGAGGTGGCCTCGATCGTGGCCGGCCGCCCCTACGCCGATCTGGCCGACTTCTGGCACCGTGCGGCGACCAGCCGGCCGGTGGTGGAGAACCTGGTGCTGGCCGGCGCCTTCGACTCTCTCTACGGGTTGAGTGCGGCCTTGCCCACCGTGGGGCTGCGGCGCCGCGACCGGGTGACCCGCCGGGACCTGTTGCTGCACATCGCCGAACTGGACGCCTGGAGCCGGGCGCGGCGGGCCCAGGCCCGCACCGGTTCCCGGCGCCGCCGGCCGCCGAGTGCCCCGGTGCCGGTGCCGGTATCGGTATCGGTGCAGCCGTCCGGACCCTTCGGGGACGGCGCCCGCACCGACCCGCTGCGGTCCGCCGCGGCGGCACAGTCCAGGGCACCGGCCCCGGTGGCCGACCGGGGCGGTGTTCAGCTCGCCCTCGATCTCGGGGACGCGCCGACCGTGGTCACCCCCACCGGGCTGCCCGAGCTGACCGGTGCCGAACGCACCCGGGCGGAACTGGAGATCCTCGGACTAGACGTCAGCCGCCACGTGCTGGAGTACTACCAGCCGTTGCTCGACGCGTTGCGGGTGACCCGGTCCCGGCATCTGCTGCAGCACCGCAGCAGAGAGGGGTTGCTGGTCGCCGGGGTCAAGGTGGCCACCCAGACCCCGCCGGTGCGATCCGGGCGCCGGGTGGTGTTCCTGACCCTGGACGACGGCACCGGCCCGGTCGACGCAACCTTCTTCGAGGATGCCCAAGGCCCTTACGCCGCAACGGTTTTCCACTCCTGGTTGCTGCTGGTCCGGGGGGAGCTGCGCCGTACCGGGAAGAGAGGGGTGTCGCTGCGGGCCACCGGTGCCTGGGAGCTGCCGGTGCTCTGGCAGGCGTGGGTCGCCGGCGGCATCGAGGCGGTTCTCGACGAGCTCGACCGGTCCGCTCCGACCGGGTCGGAGCCCCCCGATGTGGTCGATGACCCGTCGGCTCCGTACGGGCAGCGCCGGCCGGCCGCAGCCTTCGGCGGTGGCTTCGTGCGGACCGCCGAGCAGGAGTACGAGGCGGCAGCTGCCGCCGAGGCGGGCACCGGGTTGCCGGTGGGCGACCGTGCGCTCAGAGCCCGTGACGCGCAGGACCAGCTCCAGGACGTGCAGGACCAGCTCCGGGAACAGCCCCATGGCCGGGGCCGGTCCGGGGGCATGGGCGGGGCTGCCGGGGCAGGGGTCCGCCTGCGCCGGGTCCTGGTCGCCCCGACCGGGTACGTCCAGTCCCCGTACGCCGATCTGCAGACCCCCGGGGTGGAGACCCGGGACACCCGCCGCTCGGCGGCCGCCCAGGAACAACGTGATCAGCGAGGTACCGAACAGGAGACCGACCGGCCCGAGCGGAGCGGACGGGCACCCGCCCGCAAGCTCTGGCACTCCAGCCAGGGCAGCAGCGGCCGATGAACCGGCCGCATGAACCGGGCGCAGGAGCCAGCCGCATGAACCAGCCGCAGGAACCAGCGTCGGGAACCGATCGATGAGGGGCGATCAGCCATGAGACTAGGGTTGGCCACGTGTCCGAGACACCCGCTCAGCTCCAGCAGGGATCGCAGCAGGCATCTGCCCGGGCGCGTCGGGCGCCCCGCGCCGATCCCCGGACGGCGATCCGGACCGCCGCTGTCTGGCAGGTGCTCGATGATCTCGCCCTGCGGCCCGCCGGTGATGCATCCGGTTCGGCGACCGGGTCTGTGGCCGGTGAACCGGCTCGTGTTCTCGACGTGCTCGACGTCGGTGGTGGCACCGGGGGGTTCGCGGTGCCCCTGGCCGCGCTCGGGCACCGGGTCACCGTGGTCGACCCCAGCCCCGATGCGCTGGCCGCGTTGCAGCGGCGGGCCGCCGAGGCCGGGGTCAACAACCGGATCACCCCGTTGCAGGGTGACGCCGGCGAACTCGCCCAGCTGGTCGGCGCGGGCAGCGCCGATCTGGTGCTCTGTCACGGGGTGCTCGAGTACACCGACGACCCGGCGAAGGCGCTCGCCGACGCGGTCGCGGTGCTGCGTCCGGCGGGGTTGCTCAGCCTGCTGGTGCACTCCCGCTTCGGCGGTGTCCTGGCCCGGGCGTTGTCCGGGCGGTTCGGTGAGGCCCAGGCGATCCTGTCCGGCCCCGAGGGCAGCAGCGGTACCGCCGACCCGTTTCCCCGCCGGTTCGACCTTCCCGTCGTCCTCGAGCTGCTCGCCGGGCAGGATCTCGACGTCCGGGCCGTGCACGGCGTCCGGCTCTTCGCCGATCTGCTCCCCGGCGCCCTCGTGGACGGCGACCCCACCGCGGTTGCGGCACTGCTGGAGCTGGAACGGGCGGCGGGCGACCATTCCCGGTTCCCGGAGCTGGCGGCCGTCGCCGCGCAACTGCATGTCGTGGCCACGGCCCGCGACTGAGCGGGATCAGCTGCGAGATCGGTGTGAGCCCCCGATGAGGCACCGGTTGATGAGCCGGTTGATCAGCCGGCTGATGAGCCGATGAGCCGCCGGCAGCTCGACCGGGTGGCCGCCGGGCAGGACCCGCTCACCGGCCGTACCGACGTCGACGACACCGAATGCACGGTGCTGCACGTCGACATGGACGCCTTCTACGCCTCGGTCGAGCTGATCACCCGCCCGGAACTACACGGTCTGCCGGTGATCGTCGGTGGTTCGGTGAGCCGTGGCGTCGTGCTCTCGGCGACCTACGAGGCCCGCCGGTTCGGTGTGCACTCGGCGATGCCGATGGGCCGGGCCCGGCGGGTGTGTCCACAGGCCGTGGTCATCGAGCCCGACCATCGCCGTTACAGCCGGGCGTCGGCGGGGGTGATGGAGATCTTCCGGTCGATCACCCCCGCGGTCGAGCCGCTCAGCCTGGACGAGGCGTTCCTCGACGTCTCCGGGGCGACCCGCCGCCTCGGCTCGCCGTCCACGATCGCCGCCCTGATCCGTGACCGGGTCGCCGACGAACAGCGGATCACCTGTTCGGTCGGGGTCGCCGCGACCAAGTTCGTCGCCAAGCTGGCCTCCGGCCGGGCCAAACCCGACGGCATGCTCGTGGTGCCGGTGACCGAGACCGTCGCCTTCCTGCACCGGCTGCCGGTCGGTGCCCTGTGGGGGGTCGGTGAACGTACCGAGCAGACGCTGGCCCGGCTCGGCCTGCACACCGTGGCCGACCTCGCACATACCTCGGTCGACGTCCTCGAACGGGCCCTCGGCCCGGCGTCCGGTCGGCACCTGCACGACCTCTCCTGGGGGCGCGACCCACGGCGGGTGGTCGCCGAGCAACCCGACAAGAGCATCGGCAACGAGGAGACCTTCGCGCGGGACGTCGACGACCTGCAGGTGGTCGCCCGGGAGTTGCTCCGGCTCTCCGAACGGGTGGCGGCACGGATCCGTGCGGCCGAACTGCTCGGCCGCACCATCACCATCAAGGTGCGGTTCGCCGACTTCACCACGATCACCCGCTCCCGCAGCCTGGCCGAACACACCGACGTGGCCCGGGTGATCCATGCGACGGCGATCGATCTGTTCACCGCACTGGGTCTGGACCGGGTCCGGATCCGGCTGGTGGGAGTGCGGGTGGAGGGGCTGATCGAGGCGTCCAAGGGGAGACACCAGCTGGCCTTCGACGAACCGGAGAACGGCTGGCGGGAGGCCGAACAGGCGGTGGACCGGGCGACCGCACGGTTCGGTGCCGGCTCGGTGCGGCCGGCCAGCCTGATCGATCCGCTCTGAACTCTGCGCCGGCCCTGCGCCGGCACCGCCCGGGCTCTGATCCGGCTCTGATCCGGCTCGGATCGGGCTCTGATCGGGCTCTGATCGGGCTCTGATCGGGCTCTGATCCGGCTCGGATCCGGCTCGGATCCGGCTCTGCCGTCCGATGCCGGGCCGACCGGGTCCGAACAAGATCGCCGTGTGTCCGGATCCCGTCCCGAAGCTGGACGAACTCCCTGGTCAGCGCACGGTGGGTGACCTTGCGAAAGCTGTTCTCCGGAAATGGACACCAAGGATGGACCCGGCGCGTTGTCCAGTTAGACTGGCCGGTAGGTCCGGCTCTCCGAGCGTCCGAACCCAAGACCCGAACAGCGGTTCTCAAGGCAACGGCATGAACCATCTCACCGGTGGTCAAGGCCGATGCTCCGTGAGCCGACGTTCTCTGAACCTGGGTTTCGCGCTCGGCAGGCCCGACCTATCCTGGTCGAGATCAGGTCCCAACATCAGCACGACAGATCCTGACGGGTCCACGGGAGGTCCTCGTGCCGCTCTCCGACAACGAGCAGCGCCTGCTTGAGCAAATGGAGCGCGCCCTCAGTGCGGAGGATCCGAAGTTCGCCTCAGCCATGCGCGGTGCCAGTAAGCGTGCCGGGTCGTACACCCGTCTCGCCATCGGCGTCGCGGCGATCCTGATCGGACTCGTGGTTCTCCTCCTCGGCGTCGCCAACGGCCAGGTCGTCGTCGGCGTGCTCGGATTCCTGGCCATGCTTGCCGGTACCGCCTATGCCGTGGCGTCCCGGCGACGACCCGGGCCGACCGGCGTGGTCGCCAACGACGGCACCGTGCGTCCGGCCGCAGCCGGGCCGAGCCGCGGCAACGCCGCCAGGCCGGGCAAACCGGGTAAGGCCGGCAAGTCCAAGAGCAGCTTCATGCAGCGCATGGAGCAGCGGTGGGACCGCCGCAGAGACGAGCGATAGGGCGATTCCTGGCAAAGGTCGCGCCCGGCAAAGGTCGTTGAAGGCTCAGGGCAAGAATCAGGCAAAGCCACATCGCAGCGTCATTCCCGAAATCCCAGTCATTCCGTCATCGCAGTCATTCCCCAGGTGACATCATTCGGGCGAACCCCGGCCAACGGCCGGGGTTTCCGCTTCGACACCCGCACCCGCTTCAGCGTGATCATGCAGAACCGCACGGCGGAGCCGCACCCCCTGCCAACCCGCCGTGATCATGCAGAACCGCACGGTGGAACCCGGTCACCTCCGCACCCCGCCCGCCGTGATCATGCAGAACCGCACGCCCGTGCAGTTCTGCATGATCACGGGTGGGGTGGTTCTGCATGATCACGGCGGGTGGGTCAGCGCAGTGAGGTGGGGGCGAGGGGTTCCTCGTCGGCGACGTCGGCCGTGGAGGCGTCCTCGTAGGCCTGCCGGATCCGCCGCCGGTCGGCGCCGGTCAGCACGTCCAGCCCCGACCTGGGGAACAACAGCGCCTGGCGTCGTTCGGACGCCGTCCGGCTGCGGCCGACCGCCGCCGCCACCTCGTCGACGTCCTTGCGGACGGCGGAGGCCGGTCGCGACGCGGCGGCTCCGGGCGGTGCGTACCGGCTGCTCTCCAGGTCGTCGGTGAGCCGCTTGAGCGCCGCAGCCGATGAGCCGGCGACCCCGTACTCGTGCTGCAGCACCGCGGTGACCGTGCGCGGCGTCCAGGACCAGTCCCAGGCGATGCCGAGGTCACCGAGCCGTTCGCGCAGATCGTCCCAGCCGCTCTCGGCGACCGCGCTCGCCGTCCTCGCCCGGCGCCAGCGCAACGTCCTGGCCACCCTGGAGGTGATCATCGGCACCAGCGCCAGCAGGGCCAGGACCAGCAACCCCGCCACCAGCTGCCAGGGGATCTTCTGCCACCACGACTCCTGCTCGGCCGCGGCGATCGGGTCGTCGTCCTGGGGGTTGACGCTCGGGGCGGCCGAGGGCGCTGCGTCGCTCGGGGACGGCGCGGCGCTGGCGCTCTCCGACGGCTGCGGCTCGCTCTCGGGTGCGGGGCTGGAGTCGGCATACCCCGGCAGCGAGGGCGCACGGGTCGACGGTGTCGGTTCGAACCGCACCCAGCCGACACCCTCGAAGTACAGCTCCGGCCAGGCGTGGGCGTCCTGCAGGCTGATCCGGTACTGGTTGTCGGCGCCCTTGTCACCCGGCAGGAAGCCGACCGCCACCCGGGCCGGGATGTCCAGGGTGCGCGCCATCACCGCCATCGCCGAGGCGAACTGGACGCAGTAGCCACGCTTGTTCCGCAGGAAGTCGGTGACCGCGTCGGCGCCGCTGTCGTTCTGACCGTTCCCCTGGGTGACCTTGAGGTCGTAGACGAAGCCGCCCTCGGAACGCAGGTAGTCCTGCAGCGCCAGGGCCCGTTCGTAGTTGCTGCCGTCGCCGCCCCGGGCCCGGGCGGTCTGCTCGATCAGCGGCGAGAGCCCGTTCGGCAGCTTGGTGTAGTCCGTCATCACCGAGTTGGGCGCGGCCGGGGCGTTCTGCAACTGTTCGACGGTCGGGTCGAGGGCCAGGTGCTCGACCGTGTACCTGGTGTTCTCCGACCGCTGACCGTCACCGACGATGTTCAGCGACCCGGTCTCGTAGAGCCAGTCGCCGTCGATCTGCACCTTGGTCGCCGGATAGGGCACCGGTAGATAGGTCTGGCTCAGAGCGCCCACGGCGATGTTCGTGGTGGCCATCGTCCGCGGCACCGCACCGCTCAGGCCGGGCGGCGAGGGCAGGCCGTCCTGCACTCGCTGGTCGCGCAGGATCCTGCCGGTCTTCGGGGCCCAGGACCGTCCGTCGAACTCCTCGTCGCTGGCGATGCGCAGCGGTGCGGGGTTCTCGACCGTGGTCGTGTACGTGATGACCTCGGTGTCGGCGGGGGAGACCAGGTTCTGCCGCAGGGTCAGGATCGGGTTGACCACGGTGATCTGCCCGTTGCCCCGGCCCCGGCCGTTGCCCTCGCCGGTGTTCAGCAGCTGATCGTTCAGGCCCGGGGTGATCATCGGGATCAGGACGGCGGCCAGCAACGCGATCAGGGCCACCCGGCGCCCGCCGCGCCACTGGGTCGCTGCGCCCAGCCGTGACCCGGACGTGCCGTCGCTGAGCACCATGCCCCAGCTGCGGATCCGGTCGAGCGCGTCGGTGCTGATCAGCACCAGGTACCCGATCGCGCCGAGCAGGAAGTACCGCCAGGGCACGCCGTCGTCGAGCACCGCAGCGGGTACGCAGAAGATCGCCAGCAGCGGCAGCCCCGCCGCCGCGGGGTGGTGCAGGGTCGCCGCCAGCAGGTCGACCAGGAGGGCGACCAGGGCGATGCCCACGGTGATCAGCAGGACGAAGCCGGGCACCGCCTCGACCGGTGCGGCCTGCCCGGTGACGGCGTCCAGGCCCTCGGCGAAGCCGGCGCGCAGCGTGCTCAGCGCCCCGGGAGTCGGCAGCGGCGAGCGGGTGAAGATCACGATCAGCAGCCAGCCCATGACCACGATCTGGGCGATCGGCGCCAGCAACGGCGCGGCGAACCGGCGCACCAGAACGCCGGTCAGCACGATCGCGGCGGTGATCATGATCGTCGGGGTGACCCAGCTCAGGCCCTGGATCAGCGGTCGCAGGGCGGTGGCGCACAGCAGCGTCGCCAGCCAGCCGGCCAGGGCGAGCTGGATGCCCGGCCAGTCGTCGAACGCGGCGCCGCGGGACGGCGCGGGTTGTGGCCGCTCACGCCGCGAGCTCCGGCCGCCGTCGCCAGGCGGCGCGGGAGGTGCGCTCACCGCGGTCATCGTGATCCTCCGCCCACCGGGTGACCGCCGTTGCGGCCGCCACCACCTCCGTTGGATCCGTTGGATCCGTTGGATCCGCCCGGGTCGCCGCCGTAGCTGAGTCCGTCGACGCCACCGGCGGTGCCGAAACGGTCCGCGGTCGCGGTGCGACCGGGTCGTGCCGGGGTCGACCCCATGGCCCCGGCGGTCGTGGCCCGGGTCCGGCCCGGTGCCGAACCGAGTGCCCCGGTGACCATCATCGACGACCAGACCGCGTCGATCGTCTGGTCGGGCTGGGCCTGACCGACCAGCCAGCCGGAGTGCCGCAGCCGGTCGGCCGCCCGCATCTGGTGGGCGTCGAGCTCGGCCCGTTGCGCAGGCCGCCCCGGCGACCACTGCGAGACCGCCATCAGTACGGCGAGGCCGATCCCGCCCGGCGGTAGCGCGGTGGTGAGCAGCGCGACGTCGTCCTCACTGACGTCGCCGAGCACCACCGCGACGATGCCGTTCTCGCCGCTGCGCAGTACCGACATGCCGTCGCGCAGCGAGGCGAGTTCGCCCGCCTGCACCAGCGCCAGCCGGTCGAGCAGTTGCCCGGTGGCGTACGGCCCGGTCCCCGAGGTCCACGGGGCGGGCCGGGGATCGGTGATCAGGCGCACCGCGTAGCGCTCGCCGATCAGGTGGGCGGCGATCGACCCGGCGGCCCCGACCGCCCATTCGAAGCTGGACGACGAGCCCTCGCCGCGGTGGGCGTTGGCCCGGGTGTCGAGCAGGACCGAGGCCCGCATCAGCCGCGGCTGTTCGTCGCGGCGCACCATCAGTTCCCCGCGCCGGGCGGTCGAGCGCCAGTGCACCCGGCGCATGTCGTCACCCTGCCGGTACTCGCGGACGGCGAGGTCGAACTCGCCGCTCGCCGCGACCAGCCCCTGCGACGACTCGCCGTTGCCGCTCCACTGGCCGCCGCCCGGGGTTCCGCTCAGCGGCCAGGTGCGAGGCACCACGATCAACGAGTCGGTGGTGCGGAACGGCCGGCTCGTCTCGCACATGCCGAACGGGTCGCCGACGGTCAGGCTGAGCGGGCCGACGGCGTACCGGCCCCGGCTGGACGCCTGCACGCTGTAGCTGACCGCGGCCCGGCGCCCGCCCGGCAACCGGGGGACGACGAACCTCGGCGGCACCCCGAGTTGCGGGGGCACCTCGTCCTCGGCGAGCAGCACGGTGGTGCCGGCCCGGTCGAGGTTGGCCAGTTCCAGGCGGACCCGGGCGGTTGCCCCGGCCACCGCGCGCCCCGGGACCACGGTGCGGTCCAGCGAGACCCGCAGCCGGGACCGGCTGATCAGCAGCGCGCAGCCGAGCGGCAGCAGGATCAGCAGGATGCCGATCTGCAGCAGGTCACGCTGGCCGAGCAGGAACGCGCACACTGCCGCGGCCACACCGGCGGCGAGGAACGAACGCCCCCTGGTGGTCAGGCCGTGCAGCGCCGAGACGAAACTGCCGTTCACCACGCCCCGGGTGACCGGAACGGCATCGGGAGACCCGTCGGCCCGGCCTGCTGCCGCGTCGGCGGCGGGCCGGTCGTCGGTGCGGCGTCGCGAGGCCATCGGCGCAGTCAGTCTGCTGTCGTCGGGGTCAGGAGCGGGCCCGGGGCACGGGCACCTGGGTGAGCAGCCCGGCCAGTACGTCCTCGCTCTGCCGCTGGGCGAGCGCGGCATCGACGCTGGGCAGCACCCGGTGTGCCAGTACCGGCATCACCAAGGTCTGGACGTCGTCCGGAAGAACGTGGTTGCGGCCCTCGAGCACGGCGTGGGCCCGGGCCGCCCGCAACAGATGCAGGGCGGCGCGCGGCGAAGCACCCAGCCGCAGTTCGGGGCTGGACCGGGTGGCCCTGACCAGGGCCACGACGTACTCCTTGATCGCGTCGGCCGCGTACACCGACTTGGCGGTGGCGATCAGTGACCGCACCGCGTCGGCGTCGGTCACCGGGCTCAGCGAGGCCAGCGGGTCGTGCTCGCCGTGCCGGCCGAGCATCTCCAGTTCGGCCGCGGCGGAGGGGTAGCCCATCGACAGCCTGGCCATGAACCGGTCGCGCTGCGCCTCGGGCAGGGGATAGGTCCCCTCCATCTCGATCGGGTTCTGGGTGGCC
>DAIOVT010000061.1:0-12613 GCA_036758885.1 Kineosporiaceae bacterium | reverse complement strand
CGGGCTGGCCGACCTGATCGAGGACCGGTTCGACCTGGTCTTCGCCTCGCACGTGCTCGAGCACACCACCTGCATGGTCACCTTCCTCAACGACCTGGCGGCATTGCTGGCCCCGGGCGGCGTGCTGGCGCTGGTGGTCCCCGACCACCGCTACTGCTTCGACCGGTTCCGCGAGCGCTCGTCGCTGGCCCGGGTGGTCGAGACCTCGTTCAACCCGCCTTCCTGGCACACCCCGGGCACCTTCGCCGAGTTCCAGCTCCGGGCGACCAAGCACCGGGGCAGTCCCTCCTGGGTGGCCGATCACCGCGGCGACTACTCCTTCGTCAACCAGCCGAGCGGCGCCGCCGTCGCCATGCGCGAGGCGGCGAAGGCCGACCACTACGTCGACGTGCACAACTGGGTCTTCTCGCCCCACCATCTGCGGCTGCTGATCGAGGAGCTGTCCGAACTGGGCCTGATCCCGTTGCGGGAGAGTCACTTCGGCCCGACCGTCGGGCACGAGTTCTTCCTGAACCTCAGCCGCGACGGCGACGGACCGGGGCTCAGCCGGGCCGAACTGATGACCCTCGCCGACGACGAACGCCGCGTCGACCGGCCGACCTGGGAGCCGGCCGCACCGCCCGCGCCACCGCAGTCGGTCGGGCTCGAGGACGCCGAAGAACTCGTCCGCAACTAGGCACGCGTCAGGGCAAGGCCAGTCGGGACAAAGAAGGAAGCATGAAGCTCGTCCTCACCCTCATGGTCCGCGACGAGGTGGACATCATCGCGGCGATGATCGAGCACCACCTCGATCAAGGCGCGGATCTCGTCATCGCCACCGACAACGGATCGGTCGACGGCACCGCCGAGGTGCTGCAGTCCTACGCCGATCTGGGTCTGGTCGAGCTCTTCCACGATCCGGTGCACCGCAAGCAGCAGCGGTCGCTGGTCACCAAGATGGCCCGCCGCGCCTTCACCGAGCACCATGCCGACTGGGTGATCAACGCCGATGCCGACGAGTTCTTCGTGCCTGTCGACCGGTCGCTGACCCTGCGCGAGACGCTCGACCGGGTCCCCCGGTTCCGGGGGGCGTTCCCCGCCCCGGTGTTCAACATGATCGGACCGCCCGCCGAGCGGGGCGCCGGACTGACCAGGCTGGTGTGGCGCGACGTCCGCCCCCCGGACGTGATCCAGCAGTTGGGCATCCTCGCGCACCCCACCTCGAACGCCGTGCACCGCGGCGACGCCGACGTCGTCGTCCAGCAGGGCAACCATTTCGTCTCGATCGCCGGGGCGGGTCCGCTGGACGCCGGCGAGGGCGTCGAGGTGTACCACTTCCCTTGGCGCTCAACGGCTCAGCTGGAACGCCGCACGATCAACACCGGCACCTCCTACGAGGCCAACCCCGATCTCAAGCCGAGCCCCAACCACCACGGAATGGCCGATTGGCGGCGCTACCAGGAGGGCACCCTGCGGGACAGCTACCTGCTCCGGCTGCCGCCGGCCGACGACGTGCCGGCGCTGGAGGCGGCCGGGGAGTTGATCCACGACGAGTGGCTGAGCGACCGGTTGCAGCGACTGGTGGCGACGGCCCGCCGGCCCGATCTGTTGCGGGCCTGCCTCGAGCCGTTCGACGAGCACGTCGTGCCGGTCGGGGAGCACCGGGCCGGCGTCGTCCGGGGGCGGGCGGCCCGCGTGGCCGAGATCGAGCGGCGGCAGGCCGAGGCCGAGGCCGCCGCCGGCGACAAGATGCCGCAGCGTCCCGGCCGCACGGCCCGGCTGCGCACGGTGCGCCGGCGCGCCCGGCAGGTCAACGGACGTGCCCGGCGCGGGGTGCGCAAGGTGTCGCGGGTGGTGGCCCGGAACGTCACCCTGTCGGTCGACCGGGGCCTGGAGCGCCGGATCGGCCGGACGATCGAGACCCCCCGGACGGCGCCCGCCGCGGCGGAGCGTCCCGTCGAGGTGAGCGTCGTCGACCGCTCAGCGGTTCTGCCAGCCCCGGTCGAGGCGGACGTCAAGGGCGGCGTCCAGTAGCTCGCGGGCGCGGGCGTCGAAGGAGTGCTCCACCGCGACCTTCTCGGCGATGATCCGGCGCGCCTCGTCGTCGGGGAAGTACTGGTCGCGGTCCTTGCCGAGCAGCCGTCGCAGGTCGTCCAGGTTCTGATAGGTCTGCACGCAGCCGCCGAACAGCGACGACAGACCGGCCACCTCGTCGGAGACCACGCGGGCACCGCAGGCGACCGCGTCGAAGAGCCGGTTCGAGATGAAGCCGTGATCGGCCATGTCCCGCCAGTGGTCGTTGAGCACCACCCCGGCCGAGGCGTAGGCGGCACCGGCCAGTTCGTTGGGCAGGTACTGCTCGACGACCAGGTCGCCCAGGCCGAACTGCTCCCACCCGTCGCCGTAGATGTCGAGGTCGAGCCGGGCCTCGACGACGTCTTTCACGATCGGGCGCAACACGTTTCGCGAGCGACCGACGAAGAGCAGGTCGTGCTGCCGGAACCGGCCGCGCAGCGCCGGGCTGAACCGCTCCGGCTCGGTGGCCTGCAGCAGCGGGCGAACGTCCGACCCGGTGCGTGCGGCCTGGTCCCGGGCCCAGGGCTCGCTGGCCGCGAAGACCACGTCGAAGCCGGCGAGCTCGGCGTCGGCGACCATCTCGGGGTGGCTGATCAGCCACATCAGGTTGACCTGATCAGGGTGCGGGTCGACCTTCTCCAGACCGCGGATCACCAGGGTGACGTCGTCGATCGTGCGGGTCTCCCGATCGCGTGACTCGCGCCGGTCGACCACCACCTGCTGACCGAGCCGCTCCAGCGAACGGCCCAGTGCCGCAGCGAAATGCACGTCGCCCCAGGCGTCACCGCGCAACCCCGGGTGGGCGGCCAGCTTGATCGCCCAGCGCAGCGACGGGGCACCGGCGGCCGGACCGGCGGCGACCGTGGTCCGCGGCCGGGTGATCACCGGGCGGGGGGTCGGCACCACGATCGGGTTCGGGTGGGTGGGCCCGTAGTCGAGGTCGACGAGTTGCAGGCCGACGCTGTCGTAGACATCGAGATCGGTGGCGGCGAGCCGGCCCCGCCAGCGGTTCACCAGCAGCCGCCGGTTCTCGTTCACCCGGGCCCCGCGCCCGGCGGTCTTGCTCTCGTGGTGCACCACCACCGAGTCGGTGGCCACCGCGAAGGAGCCGGCCCGGGCCTCGACCGCGCGCAGACAGAGGTCGACGTCCTCCTGGCCGTTGACGTAGCGCGGGTCGAACCCGTTGAGCGCGAACACTTCCTCGGCCCGCATCAGCAACGCGGCGGCGGTGGCGATGCGCAGCCGGAACGGGCCGCCGCGCCGGGCGTCCTCGGGCAGGAAGCCGTTCAGGAAGACGAAGGGCGGCCGATCGCTGCCGGGCAGCAGGCAGCCGGCCGACTGGACGGTGCCGTCCGGGAACAGCAGCAACGGCTGGACGCCGCGCACCGTGGGGTCGTCGAGCTGGGCGAGCATCGGCTCGAGCCAGCCCGGTTGCACCTCGGTGTCGTTGTTCAGGAAGAGCACCGTCTCACCGGTGCCGCTGACCGCGCCCAGGTTGGAGCCGATGGCGAAGTTCAGGTTCCGGGCCTGCGGCAGCACCCGCACCCTCGGCTCGGTGAGGAACTGGGCGGTGAGCAGCGCCGAGACCGCTCGCGCCGAGCCGTTGTCGACCACGACGATCTCGACGTCGTGATCGCCGCAGGTGCCCAGTACCGCGGTGATCGCCCGCGCGGTCATCCGCCAGTCCTGGAAGGTGGGGATGCTGATCGTGATCCGGCCGGGCACCCGGGGCCGGGCCGCGGCGGCGTTCCAGTCGACGTGGTGGCGGCCGACGACGGTCCAGTACCAATGATCCGGCGCCGGGTGGCCGTCGCGCAGCGCCGGCAGCTGCCGGGCCGGGGCGAACGCACCGAGGAACGGCACGAACTCGATCGGCTCGACGTCCTCCATTCTCAGGGCGAGGTCGAAGGTCTCGGCGTTGCGCAGATCGGCACTGAACCCGCCGAGCTCGCGCAGGTACTCGCGGTCGATCAGCAGGCACGAGCCGTCGATCTCGTCGCGCCAGAACAGGTGCTCGCGGCCGGCCGCGTGCGCCTTGACGCTCTGATCGCCGTCGGCCGCGGTGATCTCGACGGCGCAGCAGGCGGCGCGCCGTCCGGCGGTCAGGGCGCCGTTCATCAGCGCGTGCAGGGTGTGCTTCGCCCAGGTGACCCCGGGGTCGAGGAAGGCCACCCAGGTGCCGGTGACCAACGGCATCGCGGTGTTGCGGGCCAGTGCCACGGAGGCGAACAGGTCGGGCGCGATCTTCGCCACCTGGATCCGCCGGTCCTGGGCGGCATCGATCAGCACCTCCGGCACGCTGTCGGTCTCGTCGAGGACGGCGATCAGCCGCCAGGTCGAGAGTCGTTGGGCGCGAAGGGATTCGATCGACAGCGTGAGGGATTCGATGTCGGTGCCGGGGGCCACCACCATGATCACGTCGACGTCCGCGGGGGCGGTCGGGTCGGTCGTGACCGGTGGCCGGGTGTCGATCAGCGCCCGCACCCGCTGCCGGGCCGGGGCCGAGCGCCACAGGGCCGATCTCGGGCGGGCGACCAACTGCGTCAGCCGGGCGCGTTCGTGGGCCAGTTCGAGCAGGGCGGTACGGACCTGACCCCAGCTGGGGACGGCGCCCGGATGGCCGGCCGGCACCGGCAACGGGGTCTCTTCCGTTGCGCCGGTGAGGAAGTGGCCGAGCGCTCCGCCGGGATGCTCGGCGGCGAGCGGCTGCTCGGTCAGGTAGCGCTTCTCGTCGAACAGCGGGCTGGTGCCCTGTCGCGGTGCCCCCGAGGTGACATAGGCATGCACCTTGGCGGCACTGGTGAGGTCACCGGACGGGTTGGCCAGGGTCGGCTCGAACAGCGGGTTCGGGGCGAACTGCTCGTTCGCCCGCAGCATCAGGAAATCGCGGGCCGCCGCGACCGAGGTGTCGAACCGGCGACCGCGCTGGGCCTGGTAGTACTCGACGTCGAACAGGCCGGAGCGCAACAGATCGGGTATCTCGAGATAGGTGGCGAGCCGCTCGGTCGACTTCTGGGCGGACGGCGGAAGCAGTTCGACACCGCGCCGGCCCGCTCGGCGCACAAGGCGTTCGAGTGTGCCCGGCCCAGGGGATCGGGTCGCTGTCGTCACCGGATTCCTCCGTGGTGTCTCGATGCCTGAGGTGTCCGCGTGCTGTGGCCGCCCGTGGTGAGCACGACGCAGAGGTCACACGGTGTCACTATTTTATGGCACAGCGTGAGCTGGACTGAGCGCCGGCAACGCCGAACGGGTGACTTCCGCTCTCGGCCTAAGAACCGCCCCGGAAGGTGCCGACTGGCGGTCTCGTGCCTCGATTCTCGTTGCCCTCCGCCCTGATCGCCTCGACCCTCGGTCTGGCGATCGCCGCCTCCGGTGCACCTGCCCAGGCGGCCACCGTCCACACCGTCTCGCCCGGCGCCGACCTCAAGGTGGCGCTGGAGAAGCTGGGTCCGGGTGACACCCTGCAACTGAACCCCGGGACCTACGACATCGGCTTCCTGCGCGGGTATGTGCGCCGCGGCACCGCGAAGGCGCCGATCACGGTGCGGGCGGCGAACCCGGCCCAGCCTCCGCTGCTGCGCGGGGCCGTGAAGCTGTTCGACATCGACTACTGGCAGATCAGCGGTATCCGGGTGCAGGCCACCGAGAAGGGCAAGGAGGCCCTCTACATCGGTGGCGGCAAGGGATGGACGGTGAGCAACAGCGAGTTCTTCGGCGCCCGCGCCACCAACGCCTACTCGAACGTCACCATCGCCGGCAACAACCCCGAGAACGCCAAGAGCAACCCGGCGGCCTCGCCGTCCGGGTTCAGGTTCTTCAGCAACTGCGTCCATGACGCGGCGAAGAGCACCCGCGCGGCGACCGACCACAACATCTACGTCAACTTCCTCGGCGGCCGGGGCACCGGGGGACGCATCGACCACAACACCGTCTACGGCCACCCGAACGGTGCGGGGATCAAACTCGGTGACGGCGGCGCCACCAACGCCCTGGGCCCGTGGGGCGTGCGGGTCGACGCGAACACCGTCGCCGACGGCGGCCGCCAGATCCTGCTGCACGGCAACGTGCGCAACAACGTGATCGCCGGCAACCTGCTGGGCCGCTCGACCACCAAGTTCACCAAGAGCCCGAAGACCACGGCGATCTACGTGAACAAGGTGACCACCCGCACCAACCAGATCGCCAACAACTACACCTACGAGTCGTCGATGATCTCCTACGACACCGAACGCAAGCTCGTGGTCAAGGCCGGCAACAAGCTGGGCGCCAAGCCCAAGATGAACTCCATCGGCAGCTGCGCCGCCTACAAGGTGCCCGGAGCCAAGCACGGTCGCTGGGGGACGGGCCGGTTCTGAGCGAGGGGTCCCGGCGGTCACCGCAGTTCGACCGCTATCTCGAGCAACCGCCGGGCGCGGGCGTCGAAGGAGTGCTCGGTGCGCACCAGCTCCGCGACGGCGAGTCGGTCCGCTCGATCCGGAAAGCTCTGCAGGCCAACCGGTCCCAGCATCTCGGCCAGTTCGCCGGCACTGTGCCAGACCCGGGCGGCGCCGGGCAGCACGTCGTCCAGCCCGGCGACGTCGTCGGTGGCCAGCCGGCCCGCACAGGCGAGCACGTCGAAGACCCGGTTGGAGATGAACCCGCTCTCGCGCATGTCGGGCCAGTGGTCGTTGAGCACCACGCCGGCCGATGCGTACAGCGCCGGGAGTCGGTCGTTCTCGACGAACGTCGAACGCACGATTCCCTTGGGCACGAACGGTTCCCAGCCTCCGCCGTAGATGTGTAGATCGGCGCCGGCGAGCAGCCCGAAGCTGACGCAGTCACGAGGCACACCGCGTGAGTTGCCGACGAACAGCACCGGGGCTCCGGTGTCGGCGGGGGCCGCGTCGGGGCTGAACCGTGTCGCATCGGTGCACTGCAGCAACGGCTCGATGTTGATGCCGGTCTGCCCGCTCATGGTTCGCGCCCAGGTCGCCCCGGCGGCGCAGACCCGATCGTGACCGGCCAGCTCGGCCGGGGTGACCAGTTCGGGATGGCTGATCAGCCAGATCAGGTTCACCTGGGCGGGCAGGGCCTGCGGCGCGGGGTCGAGACCGCGCAGCAGCAGGCTGACGTCGTCGAGGCACGCCGAGGCGCGGGTGTGCGCCGTCCGGACGTCGACGGCCACCTGCTGCCCGAGCCGGCGCAACGCCTCGGCCAGCGACTGGGCGAAGTGCCAGTCACCCCAGCGGCGTCCGGCCGGTCCCGGGGGTGCGGCGATCTTCAGCGACCAGCGCAGCGCAGGCAGGCCGGCCGCCGGCCCCTCGGTCACGGTGCGACCCACCGCCACCGGAACCGGTGTCAGCAGCCGGTTCCGGCCGGGGGTGGTCACCGGCCGGAGGTGCGGCACGCTCAGCCCGGCGCCCTCGCCGAGGCGGGCCGATCGCAGCCCGGTCCAGCCGTCCCAGAGCAGCCGGAACATGTCGGCGTCGGGGGCCTCGGTCTCCCGCTCGTCGGGGATCTCGGTGACCTGTTCGGCGCGTAGCTGCATCGCCTCGAGCCCGGTGAGCAGAACGCATCGACCGCCGTCGGCGGTCAGCCGCAGCGACAGATCGGCCTCGATCCAGTGCGCCAGCAGGCGTGGGTCGAGCCCTTCGACCCGCAGCAGATCGGCGGCCCGGGCGGCCAGCACCGAACCGTGCGCGGCCGGGATGTCGACCTCGGGTCCGTCGGCACGAGCGTCCTCGATCGGGTGCCCGGCCAGCATCGGCACGGGCATCGCCGGGTACCGCGCCGTCGCCGCGCCGGGCCGCTCGGGGAACATCACCCCGGCGCCACGGATCACGCCGTCGGCCCCGGTGGTGACCGGCTGGACCACGCTGATCCGCTGGTCGCGCAACGCTTCCCGGAAGCCGCTCTGCCAGCCGGGCTGCAGGATCGCCCCGGCCTGGCAGAGCACGACCACGTCGCCCGTCGAGGCGATCACGCCGACGTCGGCGGCGGCCGGCCGGCGCATGTCGACCGGGGTGCGGATCAGCTTGATCCGGGGATCGGCGAGCTCGGTGACCGCCAGCGCCATGCTCTGACCGCGTCGTGACCCACTGTCGACGACGACGATCTCGAGGTCGTCGTCGGCGGCCGACGCCGCGAGAACGGCCCCGATGGTGCGCCGCGTCTGCCGCGCCTCGTCGCGGCAGACGATGACCAGGGAGAGGCGTCCGGTGACCCGCTCGGCGGCGCGGGCGCCGTCCCAGTCGAGCCAGTAGCGAGCCCGGACGGCGTAGTTCCAGGCCGGGGACTCCTTGACGCTGATCCGGTCCGGGTCGGTGTCGTCGTCGGTGTACCGGCACCCGAGGTAGGGCACGTACTCGAGCCGGCCGTGCTCGGCCAGCCGCAGCGCCAGGTCGTGGTCGACGGCCCGGCGCAGACCCGGGTCGAACCCGCCCACCTGGTCGATCAGCTTGCGTCGTGCCACCAGCACGTTGAGATCGATGTGATTGCCGATCAGCAGGTTCTCGAAAGCGGCATCGCCCGGGTCGAACGCCCGGTAGGTGACCACGCCGTCCTGGTCGCGCAGTTCGGTCGCGGCGTAGCCGGCCTCGCTGCCGCTGCGCTGCAGACTCAGCGCCATCACCCGCAGATAGTCGGGTTGCCAGAGGTTGTCGGAGTCCAGAAAGGCGACCAGATCCCCACGGGCAGAGGCGATACCGAGATTGCGCGCCGCGCTCACCCCGGCACCCCGGCCGCTGAGCACGGTGATCCGCTCGTCGAAGGTGGCCATACCGGTCAGCACCGCGCGGGTGTCGTCGGTGGACCCGTCGTCGACGGCGACGATCTCCCAGGAGTCCAGCGTCTGGGCCTGCACCGAGGCGATCGCCCGCCGCACCGCCCCGGGCCGGTTGCGTACCGGCACGATCACCGAGACCAGCGGCCGGCCGTCGGCCGGGGTCAGCGGACGGCGCCCGCGCAGCCCGTCCAGCAACCTGGTCTCGGCCGCGGTGTCGAAGTGGTGCACCCGGCGCGGGGCCTGCCGCAGCGACTCCTGCTCGCGCCAGAGCCGGCCGGCGCTGCGCAGGTGCTCGAGCAGGTCGCCGAGGGCCACCCGGGGTGAACCGGATCCGAACGGCAGCAACGGAACCGGGGTCCGCGGGTCGGCGGCCAGCAGATGGGCCAGGGGGCCGCCGACCGGAGACTTCGACTTCGGGTTGTCGGCCACCCACCGGTTGATGTCGAAGGCCGCGGAGGGCACTGCGGTGTACATGTAGCGGCGGGTGAGGAAGAGGCTGAACGGATCGGTGCTGCTGGTCCGCCAGCCCGTCGGATCGATCCACTCGGGTTCGATCAGCGGGTTGGGGGACAGGCCTTTGCGGCGTCCGGTGCGCAGGTAGTGCTGGATCGCCAGGCGCGGGTTCTCGAAGCTGCGCCCGGTCTGCGTCTCGTACCACTGCTGGTCGAACAACCCCGAGGCGGAGATGCGCTGCAGTCGCCTTGAGGTGCGCACGGCGCGTGAGGCCTTCCGGGCCCAGGGCAGTCTCCGGGCCGTTCGCTGTGCCGTCGGCAGGAGCCGCCTGGTGACGGGGTTGTCGTGCAGCGGATTCATGAGGCGTACCCGAGGATCGGCCGCAGCGGCGTGGGCGGCGGGGCGATCAGTGGTTCGTCGGCCCGGCGCGGGTAGGCCGACTCGGTGCGCCGCAGATAGTCGCGGATCCCGGCGAACTGTTCCGGATAGGCCTTCTCGCAACGGCTGAGCAGACGCTCGGTGCCGAGACCGTAGGGGTCGTAACGCAGGGTGTCGATCTTGACGAAGGGCAGCCGCGGTTCCCCGGTGGCGGGGTCGGGCAGGGCCCGATCGGCCAACGCCGGCACCGGGTTCCACGGTTCCGAGACCAGCCGCAGAGCCCTCGGCCGCCGATGCCGCGGCGCCTGACGGATGCGTTGCTGGCACCACCACAGATGCCGCATCCGGGCCAGGCGCCGATCCTCGGGCCCCTCCTCGAAGTACGAGCCCGGCACGAATCCGGCGTCCATCAACCGGCCGCTCATCCCGACCTCGTACTGACTGATCACCTCGTCACGTTCGGAGATCGGCGTCATGTCGCGCCAGAAACCGGTGAAGGCCTTGGAGTTGGTCACCCATTTGCGAAAGGCGACGAAGAAGCTCTGCACATGTGGGGCGCGGCCGTAGCTGAAGGTCATGCCCCAGAAGTCGACGGGGCGCGCGGCCATGCGGCTCACGATCGTCGAGTACGGCAGCAACGGGCCGACATAGCTGTCGTTGCAGATGATGACCTGGTCGTACGAGCCGAGATCGGTGACCGAGTCCAGACCGATCTTGTAGCTGTAGAAGTCATAACCGTAATTGGGTCGCCTGACCAGCTCGGAATGCTCGCGGAGCTGCTGCTCGGCCTCGGGGTCGGTCAGGTCCGCGGTGGACACCACGATCACCCGGTCGGCCACCTCGTTGAGCGCTGCCAGGTTGCGCCGCGCGTGCGGGGCGAGCATGCCCTGGGAGTCGTAATGAGCCATCTCTTTCAGGATGCGCATACCACCGAGATTTCTGGGTTCCGGGAGAGATCCCGCCGACGGGAATCGAGCAATGTCCGTCAGGCTAACCATCGTCGGTACTGGCCGGAAAAGTCCGTCGGCAGCAAGTCGGGTGTTCTGCCGATCCGGGTTCTCGGCAGTTCGGCGGCTTGACCGGTCAGCGGTTCGAGCGCGCCATGGACCGGCCTACAGTCGAAGTATGCGAGGCATCATTCTGGCCGGCGGATCCGGCACCCGGTTGCACCCGATCACGCGGGGCATCAGCAAGCAGTTGATGCCCGTCTACGACAAGCCCATGATCCATTATCCGCTGGCCACGGTGATGATGGCGGGGATCCGGGAGATCCTGGTGATCACCACCCCGGAGGACGGCCCGCAGTTCCAGCGGTTGCTCGGCGACGGTTCGGATCTCGGCATGTCGCTCGAGTACGCGGTACAGCCACGACCCGAGGGGTTGGCCCAGGCATTCCTGATCGGTGCCGATTTCGTCGGCACCGAGAAGGTCGCACTCGCCCTGGGTGACAACATCTTCTACGGCACGGGTCTGGGCACCGCGTTGCGGGTGAACACCGATGTCGACGGTGGTGCGGTCTTCGCCTATCACGTGCGTAATCCGCAGGAGTACGGCGTCGTCGAGTTCGACGACGACGGCAAGGTGCTCTCCATCGAGGAGAAGCCGGAGAAGCCGAAGAGTTCGTACGCGGTCCCCGGCCTGTACTTCTACGACAACGATGTGCTCGAGATCGCCGCGGGGGTCACCCCGAGCGCCCGCGGCGAACTCGAGATCACCGAGGTCAACGCCGAGTACCTGCGTCGCGGCAAGTTGCGGGTCACCGTGCTCGAGCGCGGCACCGCCTGGCTCGACACCGGCACCCACGCCTCGATGATGGACGCCGCGCTGTTCGTGCAGGTGATCGAGCAGCGGCAGGGGTTCAAGATCGGCTGTATCGAGGAGGTGGCCTGGCGGCAGGGCTGGATCAACGACGAACGGCTGGCCGACCTCGCCGCGGGAATGGCCAAGAGCGGTTACGGCCAGTACCTGTTCTCGCTGCTGGAGTCGCGCGTCTGACCCGCCGCACTCAGGCGGGGTCGAGAGCCCTTTCCAGCCGCACCATGCCGGCCTGCAGTCGCCCCGGGGACGCATCGTGGCGGGCCGCCCGCAGCACCCGGAGCGCGTCGTCGTCGTCGGCCCAGCCGGTGGCCGGCACCGTGACCAGTTGCCTGGCGGCGTAGTCGCGGCGCAGTCCGGTCAACCGGCGGGCGAGATAGCGCTGGTAGGGCTCCCCGTGCCGGGCCGCCCAATGCCGCCGCGAGACCACGTGGTCGACGGGAACGCCTGCGCGCCGGGCGATCTGCAGTTCGGCACCGTCGAGCACCAGTACCGGGCGCACTCCGGCCGGGTGCACGGCCAGCCGGCGGAGCCGGTCGACGGTGTCCTCGACGACCTCCGCCGGGGCCTCCCCGAGCAACATCACCAGCACCACGGGCAGCTGCCAACTCGGTCGCCCGGAGGAGGTGCCGTCCGGATGGTCCGGGGTCGCGCTGCGCAGCCAGGCCGGTGGCATCCGCAGCAGCGGCGTCATCGCCACGGTCAGACCCTGCCCCGCCGCGTGCGCGGCGGCGGCGCCGACCGGCAGCGCCCGGATCCTGCCGATCAGCTTGGCGGACAACGACTTCGGGCTCATCGCGCCGTCCCCAGCAGTTTCTCCACCCAGATCATCGCCTCGCCCGCACCGTTCGGCCGGGCGACCTCACGACAGCGGACGGCGAGTTGCTCGCGCCGTTGCAACAGCTCGCTGATCGCCGCGTCGACGGCGCCGTGTCCGACGTCCTCGAGCAGGACCGCGCACCCCGCCTGCCCGGCCCAGCGGGCCCGGGTGACCTGATCGTCGAGTCCGGTGGACCGCTTCGGCAGGAACACCGTCGGCACCCCGAACCCGATCAGCTCGTGGAAGGCGTTGTAGCCGGGTGCCGCGACCGCGCAGTCGACCGCCCGCAGATAGCGGCTGATCGGGTACACCGACATCCCCCGGATCCG
>DAIOVT010000060.1:0-12788 GCA_036758885.1 Kineosporiaceae bacterium | reverse complement strand
GACGACCGGGTTGATGTAGGCGTAGGTGGTGGCCAGCCGCAGCGAGGCGTTCTGCAGCAGCCAGGCGTAGGCACTGAAGCCCACCCCGGTGCACAGCAGGGTCAGCCCCAGCCAGGCCAGCCCCGAGCGGCCGGTCAGTTCAGCCGGGCCCCAGGCGGCGACGTCACCGACCGCGGCGGCCACCAGGGCGACCACCGTGCCACCGGTGAGCATCTGCCAGCCGGCGCTCACCAGCGGGTCGGCGGGAAGCGAGATCCGTTGCGCCAGAGTCGATCCGCAGGCCCAGGTGAAGGTGGAGGCGAGCAGCACGAGCACCCCGTAGGTCGACGCCCCGCCGATGGTGCTCGCGCCGACCAGCAGCGCCAGACCGGCGAAACCGGCGGCGATGCCCACGGCGGCCAGCACCGTCGGCCGGTTGCCCAGGCCGATACCGATGGCCAGCGCCCACAACGGCATGCTGGCGATCAGCAGCGAGGCCAGACCGCTGTCGACGTGCCGCTGACCGAGGGCCAGCAGCGAACTGCCCGCGCCGACCAGCAGCAGCCCGGTCAGTGCCGCGCCACGAAGCCGCACCCAGCCCGGCCAGACCTCACGGCCCAGCAGCGCGGCGAGACCCAGCAGCAGCAACCCGGCCACGACGAACCGCGAGGCGGTGAGCAGCAGCGGCGGGATCGACTCCAGGGCAACCTTGTTGCCCAGATAGGTGCCTCCCCACAGCAGGTACACCGCCACCAGGGCAGCTGCCACGGAACCGGCACGGGCCGGCGCGGAGGCGTTGGTCTCAGGCACGTCCCACCACGGTCTTGTCGACGCGGATGTTGCCGCGGGTCGCCTTGGAGTAGGGGCACATGGTGTCGGCCAGGGCGACGAGTTCCTCGAGCAGCGCCTGGTCGCACTCGGGCGCCTCGACGGTGAGCCGCACGGCGACGGAGTACTGCTGGTCCGCGGTCGCCCGCAGCGAGACCGCACCCGTCGTCGACGCGGGGCCGAGCGTCGCGCTGCGCCGCCGGGCGGCAACCTCGAGGGCGCTGCCGAAGCAGGCCGCGTAACCGGCGGCGAACAGCTCCTCGGGGTCGGTACCGGTGCCGGTGCCGCGCTCGGCCGGCCGGGACAACCGCAGATCGAGAGACCCCGAGGCGGAGACGGCCCGGCCGGTGCGTCCGCCGGTGACCGCGACCACCGCCGTGTAGAGGGTGGCCGGCTCCGCACCGGTGTCCGCGGTCGCGCCGGCGCTCATGCCACACCACCCGGAACCCGGTCGCCGGCGAACGTGTGGGTCCACCGGGCGACCGCCTCGGTGAACTCGGCGGGGTGCTCGTCGGGGGCGAAGTCGGTGCCGGGCACGATCTCCAGCTCGGCCCAGGGCAATGCCGCCGTCACGACCTCGGTGAACCGGTCGACCAGGTCGCGGTCGCCGTGAACCAGGGCCACCGGCACGTCGCGCAGCGCCTCGGCGTCCACCTCGTGCTCGAAGACCGCGCGGTACGCCGTGGCGTAGTCCGGCCCGGTGGCCAGGTACTCCAGCACCTGCCGGCTGCACTCGTCGACCGGCAGCTCCGGGTAGAGACCGCGCACCCGCTGCCAGATCACCGGCAGATGCGATCCGTCGATGTCCGGCATGTAACCCGGTGCGTAGGAACGCATCTTCTCCTCGCGCTCGGCGCGCGAGTACAGCGGCAGCCCCTGCAGGATCAGGCCGGCGACCCGGGAGCGCTGCTGCACGGCCGCCTCGCAGGCGACCACCGCACCGGTGTGCTGGCCGAGCAGGGTGACCTCGTTCAGACCGAGGGCGTCGGCGACCTGCCAGACGCCGTCCGCGTATTGCGGGATCGACCACGGGGACGGGGTGGGGTCGGACATGCCGAATCCCGGCGTGTCGATCGCAACGGAGTGAATCCCGTTGTCCGCCAACGGTTTCAGCACGACCTCGAATGTCGCCGAGGACAGCGGCGACTGATGCAGCATCAGCAGTGCCGGCGCCAGCGGGTCACCCGCCTGCCGGACGTGTACCTGACCCCACGCCGTCCGCACGTACGAGCGGTCGGAGCCGCCTCTAAGATCCCTCATCGGTCCTGCTCCTGTGCCATGGCGGCCATGACCGCGACGACGTGACGGATGCCGTCGCGATAGTCGTCGATCCGGATGTTCTCGTTGGGTCCGTCGATGCCCGAGTCGGCGCGGGAGACACCGACGCCGACGATCGGCAGCCCGGCGAGCACGCCCTGGTTGCCGATCCACTGGGTCCACGGCTCGATCACCGGCTCGGTGCCGTAGACCTCCCGGGCGGCCCGCGCGACCAGAGCGACGAACGGGTCGTCGGCGGGGGTGCGGTTCGGCCGGCTGGAGGCCATCACGTCGACCGCGACGTCGCCGAAGCCGTGCTCGACGAGGTGCTTCTTGATGGCTTCGAGCACGATCGGCGGCTCCTGGCCGGCCACCAGCCGAACCTCCACCTTGGCCCAGGCCGTCGCCGGGATGCCGAGGGTGACGTCGTCGCGCAGGTCACCGCCCTCGAGACCGGTGACGGTGAGCGTCGGGCGGGTCCTGATCGCGGCCGCGGCGGCGGCCGCGTCCTCGCCGTGGCGGAAGTCGGTGACCCCGGCACGGGCGCGCAGGAAGTCGACGTCGAACGGCAGCGCCGCGATCATCGCGGCCTCGGCCTCGCTCGGCACCTCGGCCCCCTCGTCGAAACCGCGGACGACGCAGTCGCCGTGCTCGTCGACGAGGGTGCCGAGGGCCTGCACCAGCCGCGTCGTCGCGGCGGGCAGCAGGGCGGTGTTCTGGCTGGTCAGCTCGCGGGAGATGGTGCGCACCGAGACCCGCAGGTAGAGCACGCCCTTCTCGGAGAGCTTGAGCAGCAGCCGGTCGTCGCCGTCCAGCCAGGAGTTCTCCCAGAGCGCCGCGTCGCTGTCCAGACTCTCCCGGTGGGCGGCCACGAACGAGCCCAGCCCGGGGCTGTGCAACCACTGCTTGCCCTCGATCAGGAACCGTGAGGTGACCGGCGGCTCCTGGCCGGACAGCCGCCAGGCCGCCGCGGCGTGGATCCGGGACATCAGCGCGCCCTTGTCGTCACCCACCCCGCGCGCGTACAACCGCCCGTCGACGACCTCGCCCGCGTACGGCGGCACGATCCAGGCGTCGTCGTCCCCGGTGGGTTCGACCTCGACGTCGTAGTGGTTGAAGTGCAGCAGCCGGCGCTCGCCGCCGGCCACCTCGCCGATGACGTACGGATGCGAGTGCTCCCAAGGGATCACGCTCGCGGTACCCCAACGGCGCAGCGATCCGGCGATGAAGTCGGCGGTGCGCGCCATCTGGTCCGGCTCGTGGCGACGGCTGCGGAAGCGGCACAGCTCCTGCAGTTCCACCACGAACTCGTCGAGGTGGGCGTCGACCGCGGCAAGGGCGGCTGACCGGTCGAACGACATGGGTCTCTCCCGTCAGTGACGTCAGTGGATGGTGACGCCGCCGTCGACGAACACGGTCTGTCCGGTGACCATGGCCGCGGCGGGGCTGAGCAGATAGGTGATGGTGTGGGCGATGTCCTGCGGCTGCGCCATCCGGCCGAGCGGTATCGAGGCGAGCTTGTCGGCCATGTAGCCGTCGTCGGCGCGGACGTCGCTGGTCATCTCGGTCGGCACGATGGTCGGACCCACCGCGTTGACCCTGATCCCGTCGGCGGCCCACTCCAGCGCCAGCACCCGGGCCATGTGCATCACGCCGGCCTTGCTGAGGCAGTAGCCGAGCGTGTTCGGGACGGCGACGTGCCCGTTGGTGGAGCCGAGATTGACCACGCTGCCGCGGGTCACCCGCAGCGCGCCGTAGGCCGCCCGGGTAACCCGGAAGGTGCCGACCAGGTTGACGTCCAGCACGTCCGAGATCTCGTCGTCCGACATCTCGGCGGCCGGCCCCCGCCGGACGATCCCGGCGTTGTTGACCAGGTGGTCGAGGCGTCCGTGCCGGGCCACGACCTGGGTGATCAGGTCGCGGCAGGACGATGCGTCCCGGACGTCGACCTGATGCCGGCTGTGGCCGCCGTCCCCGGTTCCCAGCCTGTGCTCCCAGGCCGAGACCGGCAGCACGTCGGCCATCGCCACCCTGGCGCCGCGGCCCGCGAGGGTCTCGGCGACCACCGCCCCGATGCCGCGGGCGGCACCGGTGACCAGCGCGACCCGGCCACCGAAGTCGTACGGGTCACCCGCCGTCGCCTGCACTTGATCGCTCATGCCGCGATCACCCGGCTCTCCTCGGCCCAGAAGGCCACCCGCCGCTGCAGCAGCCGGATCACGGTGTGGGCGACCAGACCCATCACCGAGAGCACGACGAGGATCGCGAACATGCCGGCGATGTCGAAGTTGTAGTTCGTCTGCAGCAGCAGGTAGCCCAGGCCCTCCTGGGCACCGATGAACTCACCGACGACGGCGCCGAGGATCGCGAAGACGATGCCGATGTCCAGGCCCGCGAAGATGAAGGGCATGGCGCTGGGCAGCCGCACCATCCGGAACACCTGGGCCCGGCTCGCCCCGAACACCGTCAGCATCTGCACCCGGTCGGCCTCCGCCGAGCGCAGCCCCTCGATCACGTTGATCAGCATCGGGAAGAAGGAGATGACCGCGGCCATCACCACCTTGCTGGTCAGACCGAAGCCGAACCAGACGACGAACAGCGGCGCCAGGGCCACCTTGGGCACGGTCTGGAACATGACGATGTAGGGCATCACCGTCTTCTCCAGCAGGCTCACCTGGGAGATGGCCGTGCCCAGCACCAGCGCGGTGAGCACGCCGATGCCGAACCCGAGCAGGGCCTCCTGGGAGGTGACCATCAGGTGCCTCCAGAACAGCGGGCTGCTCAGCTGGTCGATCAGGCTCGTGAAGATCTGGGACGGCGGCGGCAGCACGAAGTCCTCGATGCCGAACACGTCGACGCCGAACTCCCAGACCGCCATGACCACGACGAACAGTCCGGGAATGAGCCACAGCTCCGGACGCTCGCGCAGGTCGGCGCGCAGGGATCGGCGCGCCTTGCCCGAGCCGGCCGGGGCCGGGCCGGGCACGTCGCTGTCACCGGATCCACGCTGGCGGGGATCCTCGGTAGATGTCTGCATGGCTTCCCTCAGTCGCTTCCCTCAGTCGCTTCCCTCAGTCGCTTCCTTGGTCGCTCGTTCAGTCGATGACGCTCTGGGCGCTGAAGTAGGTGCGGATCCGATCCACGAAGACGCCGGCGCGGTCGGTGGACATGTCGCTGAGCGATCGCGGCCTGGGGATGTCGATCTCCATGATCTCGGCGATCCGGCCCGGCCTCGGGCTCATCACGATGACCCGGTCGGACAGGAACACCGCCTCCGGGATCGAGTGGGTGACCAGCACGATCGTGGCCTGGCTCTCCCGCCAGATCCGCAGCAGCTCGACGTTCATGTACTCCCGGGTCATCGCGTCCAGCGCACCGAACGGCTCGTCCATGAGCAGCACCGCGGGATCGTGCACCAGCGCCCGGCAGATACCGGCGCGCTGCTGCATTCCTCCGCTGAGCTCGTAGGGGTACTTGTTCTCGAACCCGGTCAGGCCGACGAGTTCGAGCAGTTCCTGCGCCCGGGCCCGGTGCTTCTTGCGATCCAGCTTCTGGATCTCGGCCGGCACCATGACGTTGTCGATGATCGTGCGCCAGGGCAGCAGCGTGGCCGCCTGGAACACCATGCCGACCTCGGGCAACGGACGGTCGACGTTCCGGCCGGCGATGCTCGTGGTCCCCTCGGTGCGGGGGATCAACCCGGCCAGGATCTTCAGCAGGGTCGTCTTGCCACACCCCGAGGGACCGACGATCGAGACGAACTCACCCCGGCGGACGCTGAAGGTGATGTCGGAGAGTGCATGGGTCGGCTCCGACCGCTTCGGGCGGTAGATCTTGTGCAGCCCCGCGACGTCGATCCACGAGGCCTCGCCGTCAGTCGCGGAACCGGAGTTCGAGGCGACCGGCATCACGGCCTGACTCACGGCTTCCACTCGTCGGCCTGCTTGAGCACGGCGGCGCTGTCGAAGGAGTTGGCGGCGCCGAGCAGGCTGGAGTCCCAGATCGTGGCGAGGTCGACCGGTCCGGTGATCTGGCCGGCCTGCTGGGTGTAGGTCTGCGTGGCGGTCCAGTCGGCGTCCGGGATCGCGCCCCAGTCCTTGAAGGACGACGGTTCCCCGGTCTTCGGGGTGGCGGTGGCGATCCACGTCTTCAGGCTGTTCACGTCGTCGGCGAGCCTGGCGTCCTCGGTCTTGCCGGCGAGGATCTGCGGGAACTCCTTGTAGCCGATCTTCATTGCCGCCTCGGGGTTCTGCGCCGAGAACAACATCGCCTTGTAGCCGGCCCGCAGGAAGCGCTCGTAGACGCCCTTGTCGGAGGCGAGCTTCGAGGCGGTCACCGCGAAGCTGAGCGAGCGGATGCCGTCGAACACGTCCGGGTTGTCGAGGTAGTCGAGCTTGGTGCCGCTGTTCTCGATCACCGCGTAGGCCTGGGTGTAGAGCGCCAGCGCGTCGACGTCCCCGCCCGTGAGCGCGGCGGCGGCCTGGGCGCCGACACCGACCGGAATGAGCTGCACGTCCGAGGCCGGGTCGAGGCCGCCGGCCTTGACGAACGCCCTGGCGTACGGCGCGCTGCCCGAGGCGAGCGAGATGACACCGATCTTCTTGCCCTTGAAGTCGGCCGGCGTCTTGAGCGTGCTGCCCGGCATGGTGGCGAACTGCCACGGCCAGTTCTGCACCAGACCGCCCACGGTCTTGACCGGCACCTTCTTCTGGACGCCGGCCAGGATCGACCCGGTGTCGGACGCGGTGATGTCCGCCTGGCCGCTGCCGACGGCCTGCACCGCGGCGATCGAGCCGTCGGTGTTGATCGTCTTGACGGTCAGCTTCTCCTCGTCGAAGTAGCCCATCTGCTTGGCGACGGCGTACAGCGCCACCTCCTCCTTCGGGCCGATGACGGCCGAGGCGATGGCGAAGGTGAGGTCGGCCGGAGCCACCTCGGAGCCGCCGGAGGAGGCGGCGGACGAGGACGAGGCGGAGTCACCGCCCCCGCTGCCACAGGCAGCGAGCAGGGTGACGGCGAGCGCGGCCGCGACAGCGGCGGATTTGCGGATGGTCACGGGGATCTCCTTCGGGGCTCAGGAGTGCGGGGAGGTTGACTCGTGTTGCACGTGCGTTGCGTGGAATCCCTTCTCGCTCAGGTCGTTCCACACGTTCTGGGTCGTGATCAGGCCGTCCACGACCTCGAACACGTCGATGTAGCGGACGTCGTCGAACGGTGTGCCGTCGAGCCGGTGTCCGTAGAGCCGGCCGATCGACACGACGACGTCGGCGTCCCCCTCCTTGCCCACGAGATAGCGGTCACGGTGTTTGCGGACCCAGGAGTACGGCTTGGGAGCGGCGACCATCTCCGCCAGCGAGCCGTACTCCTGGCCCCCGGGGAACCGGAGGAGAACCGGCCGCGACATCAGCGTCGCGGCGGCGTCGAGTTCCCGGTCCTCGCACAGCTGCAAGTACCGGTCGATCAGGGCGACGGGGTCGGTCATGAGCCGCGCTTGGCTGCCAGGGCGTCTTCCCACTGATCCCGCAGCGGGTGTTCCGCGGGGCCGTTCTCGGTGATGATCCGGGCGAGCCGGGCCAGGTACGCCGTCCTCGACCCGTCCAGCACGCCGGCCTCCTGCGCGGTCGGCGTGAAACCGTCCAGCTCGCCCTCGGCGACGGCGCCGTGGCGCACCAGCAGCGCCTCCAGCGCCCGCAGCCGGTGGGTGGTCACGTGCAGATCGGTGGCCAGTTGCAGCACCAGGTCGAACAGCTTGGACGTCTCGGCGGAGCTGAGGTACAGGAATTCGTCGGCCATCACGCCTCCTTGGTCGCGGAGAGCACGGCCCAGGGGAAGTGCCACTCCTCGCGCTCGCCCCAGCCCTGTGGCTGGACGCCGAGGTTGCGCTCGTCGAAGGGCCGCCACTGCGGGTCGGACAGGCCGGCGTCGCGGCAGGCCTGGATCGTGTCGGTGGCGAACAGCGCCCGGAAGAAGGGCTCGTTGTTGCGCTCGGCGTGCTCGATGATCGTCGCGTCGCGCAGCGGGTCGCCGGTCATCATGAACTCGAGGAAGTGCACCTCGCCGCCGGGCTTGAGCACCCGGGCCGCCTCGGTGATCGTCTCGACGATCGCCTCGGACGGCATCTCGTGCAGCACCATCGTGCCGGTGACCACGTCGCAGGACGCATCGTCCAGACCGGTACTGCGGGCGTCGGCCTGTCGGTAGCTGATGGCCAGGGACTCGGCCTCCGCCTCGGCGTGGGCCAGCCGCAGCCCGGGGGCGGCGAGGTCCATGCCGACGACCTCGGCCGCCGGGTACTTCGCGGTCAACGGCCTGGTGCTCTTGCCGAATCCGCACCCCATGTCGAGCACCCGCTCGGCCTCGGGCTTGTCCGGCAACGCCGTCTGCGCGAAGAGGGTGTGGAACTTGTACCCGTCGTTGTCGCGCAGCATCACGATCCGGGCGCCGAACTCGTAGACGAACGCCGACATGTCGTCGGAGAAGAAGCTGCCCGGCTGGATGTGGATGTCGAAGTCGGTGTACCAGTCCGGCAGGTCCAGTTCGGGGTCGAGCCGCAGCGAACCGACGCCGTCGGCGCCGGCGCTGTCGAGGTCGCCGACCAGTTCCTCCCGGCGGCGCAGCACCGCGTCACCCGCGGCGCGCCACATCATCTTCTGCTGCACCCGCTCGAGGTGCGAGAACCACGGGTAGGAGGGCAGCCGGTGCAGCGTCGGCTCGGCCTCGTCGGCGGTTGCGGCGTCGGCGCCGGTGGCTCGGTACTCCTGCACCAGCGCCGGGTACACGGTGTCGGACCAGCGCTTGCGCAGGCCGAGGATGAAGTCGACCGTCGCGCGCTCGTCGAGCGTCAGACGATCTTCGATGTCGATCATGTTCGGTTCCCTTCGAGGGGGCGGATAGGGATCGGACGGGGTGAGTGGTCTCGGGTAAGCCGTTCTCGGGCAACAGTTTTCGGTCAGCTATCAGGTCGTCGGGTCAGGTGGCGAAGGCGACGAGTCGCGCTTCGGGAAGGTCTTCGTCGTCCAGGAAGACCCCCGCCATGCGGCCCTCGTAGACCGCCTCCAGCGCGGTTCTGGGTGAGTTCGCATCGCCCACGACATGCACGCGCGGTCCGTCGGCCCCGGTGTCGAGACAGCGGTAGAGGACGTCGTCCGCCACCGGCCGGCCGGCGTCGATCAGCAGGTCGACGTCGTTCAGCACGGTGCTCTCGCCCGACAGGGTGTCGACGAGCGTGACCTGCCCGGGCGCGGTGACCCTCGCCGTCCGCATCAGATGGGCATGGACGCCGCCCTCCCGCAGCCGGGGCAGCAGGGCGAGCCGCGAGTAGGTGGTGATCCGGCCGGCCAGTCCGGCGGTCACCGAGACCAGGTGCACCTTGGCGCCGCGCACCGCGTAGGCCTCGGCGAGCGAGGCAGCGGTCCAGCCGCCCTCCTCGTCGAGCACGACCACCTGCTTGCCGGCGAGCGAGGCGCCCGAGGCGATCTGCGCGCAGGCCTCCAGCGTCGTCGCCACCGGTACGCCGGCGCCGAGGTCGGCCCGGCACGGGATGCTGCCGGTCGCGACGATCACGTCGTCCCAGGGCGTGCCGCGAACGTGTTCGGCCGTCGCCCGAACACCGAGCACGACGTGCACCCCGCGGCGCTTCAGCTCGCGCTCGAGGTCGTCGACGAGCAGCCGAAGCCGTTCTCGCCCAGGCAGTTCCGCGGCGGCGGCGAGTTGCCCGCCGAGCCGGGTGGAGGCCTCCATCAGGGTCACCCGATGCCTGGCCCGGTCCGCCGAGACGGCCGCTTGCAGACCGGCCGGACCTCCACCGACGACCAGCACCCGGCGGCTCGGACGGCGCTCGACGGCGACCCAGGCGCGATGCCACTCGGCCTCGGCGCCGACCTCGGGGTTGACCACGCACGAGATCGGCAGGCTCTGCTCGAGGCGTCCGATGCAGCCCTGGTTGCAGGCCAGGCACGACCTGACCTCTTCCTCACGCCCTTCCACCGCCTTGCGCACCAGGTGCGGGTCGGCGATGTGCGGACGGGCCAGCGCGACCAGGTCGGCGTCACCGGCGATGAGCACCTCGTCGGCCTCGGCGAGGCTGTCGAGCCGGCAGACCGCGATGATCGGCAGGTCCGGCAGCCCGTCGCGGAACAACCGGGCGTGATGCCGGAACGGCGCGTGCCCGAAGCTCATGTCGGCCATCTGCGTCGAGAGCGACCAGCTGCCGTGGTACGCCGAGTGACTGACGTGCACGAAGGCCAGCGGCCCGTCCTCGCGCAGCCGGCGCACCGCCTCGATGACGTGCTCCGGCTGCAGCCCGCCCTCGAGGAACTCGTCCGCGCTGACCCGCAGCCCGACCGGCAGTCCCGGGGCCGCCTCGCGGACGGCGTCCAGCACCTCGCGGGAGAGCCGCAGCCGGCGCTCGGGCATGCCGCCGTAACCGTCGCTGCGCCGGTTGGTGACCGGGGAGAGGAACTGCTGCAGCAGATGGCCGTGGCCGAGGTGGATCTCCAGGCCGTCGTAGCCGGCGGCGACCATCCGGCGGGCGGCCGCGGCGAAGCTGGCGACCAGTACCTGCAGGTCGCGCCGTCCCATCGCATGCGGGGTGGCCGCGCCGGTGGCCCACGGGATCGGGGACGCCGACCACGCCGCGGTGCGGGTGGCGTCGCCGTTCGCCTGCCGCCCGGCGTGCATCAGCTGGGCGAACAGCAGGGCGCCATGACCATGGACGGCGTCCGCGATCGCCGCATAGGCGGGGATCGACGCGTCGTCGAAGCTGCCCAGGCTGATGTGCCGTCCGGCGCTGGTCGGGTGCACCCGGACCGCCTCGGTGATGATCATCGCGACGCCGCCCGCGGCACGTTCCGCGTGGTAGGCGACGTGCCGCTCGGTCGGGCTGTTCGCGTGCCCGAAGTTCGTCGTGTGACCAGGGACGACGACCCGGTTGCGGAGACGGAGGCCGGACATCTCGAAGGGCTCGAGCACGCGCCGCAGCTGCTGGCTCATCCCTCACCTCGTTCGGCTCATCAGAACGATGTTCTCTTGAACTGAACGCTATTGGTCGAGTTTTCAACCGTCAAGGGGGTTGCCGTGAATCCGCCTCTCCGACAAGGGAATTGGCCATTCGTGTTCGGTCCAGCCGAACAGTTGGCAGTGCCATCAGGCGCGAGTCGGCGGTGGTATCACCTGATTGCCGCACCAGACCGAGGACCGGCCGGCAAGCTCTCAGAACGGGTGGGCCGCGGCACCACGAGTCGGCAGAAGATGACCGAATTTGCGGCCAGAACGGTCGCTTTGTGCCGACTCGTCAGCGGGTCGCGACGGCGGGGTTCTTTCGCGCAAGATCCGTTCTGTTGGACACGGATCCTCCAGAAATTGGCGGGTTCGTGTCCAACAGAACGGATCTTGGTGGAGTGGCGGTGGGAGCCGTCGGGGCTCCTTCGTCGCCCCTCCTCCCAAATCCCGCGGGTCATCATTCGAGACGCCGAAGGGCCCCGGCAAAGAACGCGCCGGGACCCTTCAACATCTCGAGCGGTGGCGGTGGGATTTGAACCCACGGTGGGGTTGCCCCCACACACGCTTTCGAGGCGTGCTCCTTAGGCCGCTCGGACACGCCACCGTCGGCGAGGATACCCGGTCGGAGCACCCTCTGCCGAACCGGTAACCCCGGCCCGCCGCACAGTGATCAGACCAATCATCGGAGCAGTCACCGATGGCGCGCGAAGAACTCCCGCAGCAGCTCGGCACACTCGACCTCGCGCACCCCGGCGAGCACCTCGATGCGGTGGTTGAGCCGGGAGTCCCGGACGACGTCCCGAACCGACCCGGCAGCACCGGCCTTGGCGTCCCAGGCACCGAAGACCAGGCGCGCCACCCGGGCCAGCACCAGGGCGCCGGCGCACATGGTGCAGGGCTCGAGGGTGACCACCAGCGTGCAGCCGTCCAGTCGCCACTGCCCCAGCGCCCGGGCCGCGGCCCGAAGGGCGATCACCTCGGCGTGGGCGGTGGGGTCGCCGTCCAGTTCCCGGGCGTTGTGGCCGGCGCCGACCACCTCGCCGGACGGCGCCAGCACCACCGCGCCGACCGGAACGTCCGCACCGATCAGCGCGGCCCGGGCCTGCTCGAGCGCGCGCTGCATCGCCGCGTCGTCGGCGGCGGAGGTCAACAGCCCGGACCGTCCGAGATCGGTTGCGTACCAACGCTTCCCGGACGGAAGGAGAACAAGGTCAGCGCAGGTTCTCGAGCAGGTCGCCGAAACCGGCGGCCTCACTGATCTCACCGAGCACCAGGGCGGGCTCGTCGTTGTGCTGCTCCACCAGCCGGCAGAGCTCCTTGCCGCTGACGCCGAGATCCTCGAGCAGGTCGATCTCACCGGCCCAGGCCTCCGGCTCGGGCGGGGTGGTCGCGGCCGGCTCACCGTCGTCCGTCAACTCGCCGTCCGTCAGCGCGTCGTCCGACAGTTCGCCGTCCGACAGCTCGCCGTCGTCCTCGTCGGCGTCGTCAGCGCTCTCGTCGTCGGCAGCGGCGGGCCGGGACGCGGGTTCGAAGTCGTCGTCCTCGATGTCGTTCTCGGGGTCGAGCTCACCGGCCGGGTCGAGCAACTCGCCGTAGGAACTGCCGGACGCCGCGGCGAGGTCGGAGACGAACAGCCGCGGGTCGTCCTCGCCGTCGACCCGGACCAGGGCGAACCACTCGTCCTCGTGCTCGACCAGGGTCAGCACGACGCCCTCGTCGATCGC
>DAIOVT010000059.1:6771-12877 GCA_036758885.1 Kineosporiaceae bacterium | reverse complement strand
CGGCAGCGGCCGGCCACCGCCCTCACCGCGACCGTCACCGGGGTGGTCAACGGCGCCACCATGGTGCTCGGCGCCGCCGTGATCGGCTGGGCGACCGACCGGCTGATCGTGCCGGCGCTGACCGGTGGTCAGGTCGCGGGCGCGGTCTGGTGGACCGCCGCGGCGGCGATCCTCGCCGTCTCCACCCTGCGCTGGTGCACGATCCTGATCCGCGGACTGGCCACCGGCCTGGTCCAGGCCGAGGCGGGCGCGCTCACCCGCCGCCGGGTGCTGGGCCGCTACCTCGATCTCGACCCGCTCTGGCACCGGGCCCGGCACCGGGGCCGGTTGCTCTCCACCGCGGTCTCCGACGTCGAGGTGCTCTGGGCGCCGGTGCAGTGGCTCTACTTCGCCTTCGGCATGGTGGTGATGCTGGGCATCGCCCTGGTCCAGATCACCGGGCGGCAGCGCTGGCTCGGTCTGATCGCCGCCGGCATGGTGTTCGCCGTCCTCGCCGTGTCCGTGCTGTACCAGCGCCGGCTGACCGTTCCCACCCGGCGTCTGCAGGCCGAACGGGGCGCGTTCGCAGCCGTGGCGCTGGAGAACATCCAGGGCAGCCAGGTGATCCGCACCCTGGGCATCGCCGGCGCCGAGACCCGGCGGGTCGCTGTGCAGGCCGACCGGTTGCGCGCGGCGACCACCTCGGTGGGGCGGGTCAGCGCATTCTTCGAGCCGCTGCTCGAACTGCTCCCCACCCTCACCGTGCTGCTGGTGCTGGCGGTGGGTGCGCCGGCGGTGCGATCGGGCGGACTCAGCGTCGGCGTGCTGGTCGAGGTGATCTACCTGTTGCTGACGGTGGTGATCCCGCTCAACGTGATCAGCCGGTTCCTCGGTCTGCTGCCGCTCTCGGCGGCCGGTGCCGAGCGGGTCGGCGAGGTGCTCACCGCGCCCGTCGGCATCACCTACGGGACCCGCGAGCTCACCGGCACCGGAGCCGCCGGCCTCGAGCTGCGCTCGGTCGGCGTCCGGCACGGCGACCACGAGGTGCTGCGCGGGGTCGACCTGCAGGTGCGGCCGGGCGAGGTGCTCGCCCTGGTCGGAGCGACCGGCGCGGGCAAGAGCACGCTGCTCGAGGTGCTCGCCCGGCAACTGCAGCCGAGCTCCGGCACGGTGCTGCTGGACGGCGTGCCGCTGACCGAGCTCGCACCGGGCCGGGCCGAGGCCGCGGTGGTACTGGTGCCGCAGACCGCCTGGCTGTTCCACGGCAGCATCCGGGAGAACCTGATGCTGGCCGACGGCCTCGGCGGGCTGCTCGACGAGGCCGACCTCTGGGCCGCCCTGGCCGCGGCCCGGGCCGAGGACGTCGTCCATGCCCTGCCGCACGGCCTGGACACCCTGGCCGGTGAACAGGGGGCGCGGCTGTCGGGCGGGCAGCGGCAGCGGTTGTGCCTGGCCCGGGCGCTGCTGCAGCGGCCCCGGGTGCTGCTGCTCGACGACGCCACCTCGGCGCTCGACCCCGAGGTCGAGAACGAGGTGCTCGCCTCGATCGCCGCACTCGGCGGTGACTGCACAGTGGTGATCGCCGCCGGACGGCTGAACGCGATCCGGCTGGCCGACCGGGTGGCCCATCTCGACGACGGCCGGCTGGCCGTGGTCGGCAGTCACGCGGAGCTGCTCGCCGGTTCACCCGGCTACCGGGACATCGTGCATGCCTACGGAGGCGCCGGTGACTGACCCGCAGGGCACCCCGAGCCGGTCTGCGGGACCGGCCGTGCGACCGGCTCTGCTGGGGTTGGCGGGCCTGGCCGGCCTGGCCCTGATCGCCGGCGCCGGACGCATCGTCACGCCGCTCGCGGTACATGCCGCCGTCGACCGTGGCCTGCTCTCCGGCACCGCGGACGCCGCGGCGGTGGTCGGCCGGGTGGTGCTGTTCGGCGCTCTGGCCACGGTGCTGGCAGGCGCCGCCTCGTGGCTGCTGAACCGGGTGGTGGTCGAGCGCATCGAGGCGATGCTCGCGCGGCTGCGTGTCGCGGGCCTGGACCGGGTGCACCGGATGCCGCCGGAGGCGCTCGCCGGTCAGCGGTCCGGTGATCTGGTCAGCCGGGTGACCGTCGATCTCGAGGCGGTCACCACCTTCCTCGCCAACGGCGGCATCCTGCTCGCGGTCAACCTGGCCCAGATGTTGCTCGCCGGCGCGGTGATGCTCGTCTACTCGTGGCAGCTCGGGTCGGCCGTGATCGTGGTGGCGCTGGTGCTCTTCGCGGTGATGCGGTGGCTGCAGCGGGTGGTGGCAGGCAGGTTCGCCGCCGTCCGCGGGGCGCTGGCCGCGCTGCAGGTGGCGGTGGACGACGTCACCTCGGGCATCGCGGTGATCAGGTCGACCGGGTCGGTGCGGCCGATGCGGGCCCGGCTGGACGGCGCGGTCGAGCACGCCCGGCTCGCTCAGCGGCACGTGCTCGGCCCGCTGCACACCACGACGGCGTTGGGTGAGGTGGCGATCGGGCTGATGACCGCGATCGTCGTGATCGCCGGGGTGGCCTGGAGCCTCGGCCCCGGCGCACCGGGCGGTCGGCCGTGGTGGCACCCCGACCTGCGGCTCACCGCCGGGGAGCTGGTGGCGATGCTGCTGCTGGTCACCTTCTTCGTCAGACCGTTGCAGTCGCTGGTGCAGTTGCTGGCCGAGGCGCAGAACGCGCTCAGCGGTTGGCGGCGGGCCCGGGAACTGGCCACGGCGCCGCAGGACCACGACGACACCGGGACCCGGGTGTTGCCGGCCGGACCGATCGAGGTGCGCACCCGAGACCTGTGGGCGGCCTACCGCGCGGGCACCCCGGTGCTGTGCGAGGTCACCCTCGACATCGCCGCCGGCGAGCACGTCGCGCTGGTCGGGGCGACCGGCTCGGGCAAGAGCAGCCTGGCCAAGCTGCTCACCCGGCAGCTGCGCGCCGAGTCGGGTTCGGTACGGCTGAACGGGGTGCCGATCGAGCGGATCGAACCGCGGGCGTTCAGCCGGCGGGTGGCGATCGTGCCCCAGGACCCGTTCCTCTTCGACGCCACCGTCCGGCAGAACATCGCCCGCGCCGGAGATGGCCGGGTGCCGGAACTGATCGAATCGCTCGGGCTCGGCGACTGGACGGCGTCCCTGCCACTGGGTCTGGACACCCCGGTGGGGCCGCGGGGCAATCGGCTCTCGGCCGGGGAACGGCAACTGGTCGCCCTGGCCCGCACCGCGCTGGTCGACCCCGATCTGCTGATCCTCGACGAGGCCACCAGCGGCGTCGACCCGGCGACCGACGTCCGGGTGCACCGCGCGCTCGCCGCGCTCACCCGGGGCCGCACCACGATCACCATCGCGCACCGGCTGGCAACCGCCGAGGCCGCCGACCGGATCGTGGTGCTCGACGCCGGCCGGGTGGTGCAGGTGGGTACCCACGCCGAACTGATGCGCCGGCCCGGTCGGTATGCCCAGCTGCACCGGGCCTGGCTGCTCGCGGTGCCCGCGGCCGAACCCGATACCGACGAGACCTCTTCCGCCGCAACGGATCCGCCTCAGATCAGGGAGACCCACGATGAGCCTTGCCACCGATCCGGCCGTCACCTCGGCCGCCCCGCCCGAACCGCACCGGCTCAAGCTCGGGTTCAACTCCCGCATCGCCTTCGGGACCGGTCGGGCGGCACAGGGGCTGCGTGACGGCGTCGAGCTCTTCCGGGTCGCCGAACAGCTCGGCTACGACACCGGCTGGGTGTACCAACGGCACTTCGACAACTACCTGGCCTCGCCACTGGTCTTCCACGCCGCCGTCGCCGAGAACACCGAGCGGATCGGTCTGGGGACGGCGATCATCGGCGTCCGCTACGAGGATCCGGTGCTGCTGGCCGAGGCGGCGGCCACCGCCGACCTGCTCTGCGGCGGCCGGTTGCAGCTCGGTCTCGGTACCGGCCAGGGCGGGTACGACGCGGCCTTCGGGCAGCCGGCCGGCGACGGCCGGGAACAGTCGCAGATCCGGCTGACCACGTTCCTGGCCGCGGTGCGCGACGAGCCGGTGGGCCGGGTGGACGATCCGTCCGGCCTGGTCGCCGCCGGTACCGAACTGCGGGTGCGCCCGCACAGCCCGGGGCTGCCCGGCCGGGTCTGGTACGGCGCCGGGTCGGTGGGGTCGGCGCGGCGGGTCGGCGGTCAGGGGCTCAACCTGCTGCTCAGCACCATTCTCAGCGGCACCGTCGACGACTACGGCGCCGAACTGGCCCGCGCCGCCTCCGCTTACCGCGAGGCGTACCGGGCGACAGGTGCGGCCGGGACACCGCGGGTGGCGGTGGCCCGCTCGGTGCTGCCGGCCACCTCGCCGGAACTGGCCCGCCGCTATGCCGACTACGACGCCGAGCGGCGCAGCCAGGGGCCCGCCGCCTCACGACCGGACGGCGCCCTGGCCCCGGGCCGTCCGGCCCCCGGCCGGTTCACGATGAGTCCGGTGTTCCACGGCGACCCGGCCGCGGTGGTCGAGGACCTGCTCGCCGACCCCAGCGTCGCCGCGAGCGAGGAGCTGATCGCTTTCCTGCCACCGCATTTCGGTCTGCGCGAGAACCTGCGCCTGATCGAGGACATCGCCGAACGAGTGGCCCCGCAGCTCGGCTGGGCCCCGGCGACCAGAACCCGCACCAGCGACGAGACGAGGACGCCATGACATCGGCAACCACTTCAGCAAGTGCATCGGCAACCGCATCGGCAGCCGCTGCAGCAAGTACATCGGCAAGTGCCTCGGCAACGACGCCGGCGCCCCCGGCCCTGGCCGGGCCGGGCGCCGTCCGGCAGTGGCAGCGCTGGCACGCGGAACGCGAGGCCGCGGTGCGGGCGCCTCACGGCATCGCCTCGTTGACCGGCACCACCTGGCTCGGCAGCGAACCCGGCGAGGCGCTGGGGCTGCCCGGCCGGTGGTTCGAACGCGACGGCCGGGCGGTGGCCACCGGTCTCGACACCGCGGTGGAACTGCTTGCCGGAGAAGAGATCACGCTCGGTGAGGTGCTGGTCCGGGTGATCCGGCGGGAGGGTGTGCTCGCCGTCCGCGGGTTCGACCCCGCCGCCCCCGGACGGCTCTCGCTGACCGGTATCGACGCGATCCCCTTCGACCCCGCCTGGGTGCTGCAGGGCAGCTTCACCGCCACCGAGGGGGCGGCCCTGGCGATCGACCACGTCGACGGGTCGACCTCGCGGGACGCGGTGGCCGGCACCGTCCGGTTCTCCGTGGACGGCGCCCGGATCGCCCTCGCCGCCTTCCCGGCGCCGGACGGCCGGCTGCAGATCACCTTCGCCGACGCCGGCAACGGCTCGACGTCGCAGCAGTTCCGGTTCCTCACCCTGCCCGCCCCGGACGCCTCCGGAGCGGTGGAGGTCGACCTGAACCGTGCCTACCTGCCGCCGTGCGCGTTCAGCGACCACTACCTGTGCCCGATCCCGCCGGCGCAGAACCGGTTGCGGTTCGCGGTGACCGCGGGCGAGACCTTCGTCCGCCGTCTGCCGGCGGCATGATCAGGGCCCCGGCCGAGTTTCTCGGCCGGGGCCCCGATCAGGTGCCGTCAGCGGCTGGTCTGTTCAGTGGTGCGGTTGGTCAGTGGTGCGGTTGGTCAGCGCTCCGGGGTGGCCAGCGGCCAGCCGCCGGCGGCCAGGTGCGACGACACCCGGGCGACGTCCTCGGCGGCTGCGGGCTGCAGCACCGATTCCTTGATCATGTCCTCGATCTGGTCGCTGGTGATGCCCTCCTGGTCCGGGTCCTGACGGGTCAGGGCCACGGCGATCTCCTCGACCTCGGTCTCGGTCAGGGAACGGCGCAGTAGACCGAGCAGCACGATGTAGTCCTGCTGCGGTACTCCGCTGGGGTAGCCGGCGCGCAGCCAGCCCAGCATCCGCTGCAGGACGCCGTCCTGCTCCTGAGCGTGTTCCTGGGTGCCGTCAACCGTGGGCGTCGTCCGGTTCGCGTCGTTCGAGGTGGTCAACCCCGTCATGACGTCTCCTTATGTCTGAGCAGTGTCTGAGCAGTGTCTTGGGGGACGTGCGGGTCAGTGCTTGTCGATGAGCGTCGGGTAGATGTTCGAGAAGTCGAGCGACTTGCCGAACCCGCTGGCCACGATGAAC
>DAIOVT010000059.1:0-6761 GCA_036758885.1 Kineosporiaceae bacterium | reverse complement strand
CGTGATGCCGAGCAGCACGGCGGCCGCGACCACCGCGAAGCAGAGGTAGCCCAGCAACCGCCACGCCGGATGCGGGGGAGCGGGGTGCCCGTCGACGGCGACCTCGGCGTCACCGCCGCGGCCGAAGGCGACCGAACGGATACCCAGGGCGAACAGCAGCGGCAGTCCGGCGCCGAACGCCAACGAGGTGAGGAGCACCTTCCAGGCCCCCTCCATGGCGAAACTCAGATTGTGCACGGATCCTCCAGATCCAGGGGTTCGCGATCGGGGCTCAGGCGGCGACCGGCTGGCCGCTGCGGTTGCTGTCGCTCCACTCGTCGTTGACGTTGTTGTGGTCGATCGGGGCGCGCCGCGAACGCATCCACATGTAGCCGGCCAGGACGCACAGCACCACGAAGATCGCGATCACACCGAGCAGCCCGCCGAGCAGGTGACCCAGCCACCACATCGCCGCCCCGACGATCGCCGCGCTGGGCAGGGTGATCATCCAGGCGGCGACCATGCGGCCGGCCACCGACCAGCGCACCAGCGCGCCCGGCCGGCCCAGCCCTGCGCCGAGGATCGAGCCGGTGGCCACGTGTGTCGTCGACAGCGCGAAGCCCAGGTGGCTCGAGGTGAGAATGACTGCGGCCGAGGCGCTCTCGGCGGCCATGCCCTGCGGCGAGGAGATCTCGACCAGGCCCTTGCCGAGGGTGCGGATGATCCGCCAGCCCCCGAGGTAGGTGCCCGCCGCGATCGCCACCGCACAGCTCACCTTCACCCACAACGGCACGTTGTGGGTGTCGCTCCAGTCGCCGGCGGCGATCAGGGCGAGGGTGATCACGCCCATGGTCTTCTGTGCGTCGTTGGTGCCGTGCGCCAGCGAGACCAGGGACGCCGAGCCGATCTGACCCCAGCGGAAACCGCGTTCGCGGTAGCGCTCGGCCACCGTCGCGGTGACCTTGAAGATCAGCCAGGTGCCGACCGTGGCCACGATGGCGGCGACGATCGGTGAGATCAGTGCGGGCAGCAGCACCTTGCCGACGACGCCGTCGAGCTTGGTGCCGTTGCCGTTCCAGTTGACCCCGGCGAAGCCGAGACCGGCGATGGTCGCGCCGACCAGGCCGCCGAACAGTGCGTGGGAAGAGCTCGACGGGAGGCCGAGCAGCCAGGTGAGAAGGTTCCAGACGATGCCCCCGACCAGTCCGGCGAGGACGATCAGCAGGAGCGCGGAGCCGCCGTCGTTGAGCAGGCTCGCTTTGGGTGTGCCGTCGGAGTTCTGAATGTTCACGACGGCGTTGGTCACGGTGAGAGCCACCTCGACCGACAGGAATGCTCCGATGAGATTGAGCAGTCCGGACAGGGCCACGGCGACCTTCGGGCGCAGGGCCCCGGTCGCGATCGATGTGGCCATGGCGTTGCCGGTGTCATGGAACCCGTTGGTGAAGTCGAAGGCCAACGCAGTGATGACGACCAGCAGCAGCGTGATGGTGTTTGCGTCCACGTCTTCAGGGTGATCCTGAGAACGGGCCCGGTCACCGGGTCGCCGGAGCCATCGCGCAAAGTTCATCTTCTGGTGGCGTGTTGGTCAGCGAGGGTTCCGGTTCGTCGCATTGACTGGCACCGACGGTGATCTGCGCCACAGTCGGCGGGCCGTCTCTCAGCCGAGCCGGCCGGCCCGAACCGGTTGCGCCGCAAGCGTTACCGGAATCCGCACCGGGCCGCGGACGGCCGCCGTCCGGCGCATCGTCGGCGCGCCCGCGAGCCGTAGCCCGGGCAGCTGGCGGACCAGCGCCGAGAGTGCCTCGACGGCCTCCAAGCGGGCCAGCGGTGCACCGATGCAGTAGTGCGCCCCGCTGGAGAAGGCGAGGTGGTCGGCCGTGCGGTGGCGGGTGATGTCGAAGATGTCGGGACGCTCGAACACCGCCGGGTCACGCCCGGTGGCGCCGATCAGGGTGAAGACCAGCTGGCCGCGCCGGATCGGGGCACCGGCGATCTCGGTGTCGTCGAAGGACGTGCGCCAGGCCTGCTGTACCGGCGGGTCGAAACGCAGCGCCTCCTCGGCGGTGGCGGCGGCGAGCCCGGGATCCTCGGCCAGCAGCTGCCACTGCCCCCAGCGCTGCAGATGGACGACGCAGGTGCCGATCAGGTGAACCGACGTCTCGAAGCCGGCGATCAGCAACAGCCCGCAGAGGTGGGCCACCTCCTCGGGCTCGAGCCGGCCCTGCTCACGGGCGGAGATCAGGTCGGAGATCAGGTCCTCACCCGGTTCGCGCTCGCGCAGCGCGATCAGCCGGTTGAGCGAGTCCCGGATCGCGTCGCGGGCCGTGGCCAGACCGGCCGCTTGACGCAGCGAGCGGATCCCGTCCAGGGCGCTGATCAGTCCCTCGCCGTAGCGGGTGAGTTCGGCGTTCTCGTGCTCGGGGACGCCGATCAGCCGGCCGATCACCGCCACCGGCAGCGGCCGGCAGAAGCCCGTGACCAGGTCGACCGGTTCGCCGCGGCTTCCACGCGCGACCAGGTCGTCGAGCAGTTCGTCGGCCACGGTGCGCACCAGTGCGCCGTAGCCGGCGATGCGTGTCGCCGAGAAGGCCGGCGCGGCGGCCCGGCGCAGTCGGGTATGGGTCGGTGGGTTGCGCTCCAGCATCGAGACGTCGAACAGCGGATTGGTCGAGTCGTCGCCCTCGGGGCGCACCCCGAACCGGCGCGAGCGCAGCACGTCGCGGCTGATCTCGTAGTCGGTGGTCACCCAGCCGGCGACCCGGGTGGGCAGCAGCTTTCCCCGGCGCCGCATCTGTGCGTAGGTGGGGTACGGGTCGCCGCCCAACCGCATCTGCAGCACGGCCAGCGGGTCGCGGTGTGCCCGTGCCGCCAGCCAGCGGTTGGTGCGCTCGGCGTAGACGCCGGCGAGGAACTCCGCCGATCGGGCGGTGGTCTCGACGGCCGTCCGGCCGGACCGCCGGGCCCGGTCGACCAGTGCTTCGGGTACGTGCGATCCGGCCACGCCCTCAGTGCAGCACACGGCGAATCCGGACGAAACAGGCACAGCGCTCCCGATGTCCGTGGCGTGGGTCTCCACCGCGCGGCCGGATCGTGTGGCGACCACAATGGGCACGGGAGCCCGGGTCCGTGCTTCCGGCCGGATCGGTGAACGGACCACGGTGAACGGACCACGGTGAACGGACCACGGTGAACGGAGCGGACACGACGATGCGGCAGCACCAGGACCGGACGTGGCTCGAGCACTACGGTCCCGGGGTGCCGGCCGAGATCGAGATCCCCGACGAGCCGGTGACCGCAGCCCTGCAACGAGCGGTGCAGCGCCGCCCCGACCGGATCGCGCTCGATTTCCTCGGCGCCACGCAGACCTACGCGCAGACCGACCGGCTGATCCGCCGGGCGATGAGCGTGCTCGACCGTCTCGGCCTGCGCGCCGGTGACCGGATCGCGCTGGTGCTGCCCAACAGCCCGACCCATTTCGTGGCGTATCACGCGGCGCTGCGGCTCGGCGCGATCGTGGTCGAGCTGAACCCGACCTACTCCACCGAGGAGCTGCACCATCTGCTGATCGACTGCGGCGCAGAGTATTCCGTGGTCTGGCACGGTGCGGTGGCCCGGGTGCTGGCCGCCCGGGCCGGGACTCCGCTGCGGCACGTGGTGAGCGGTGACATCGCCCGTGACCTGCCCCGGACGGCGCAGGCGCTGCTGCGGCTACCGGTGCCCGCGTCCCGGGCCAAGCGGTCCGCGTTGCGCGGCGACGTGCCCCCGGAGATCCCCGACTGGCACGACCTGATGGCCGATGCGTCCGGCGATGCGCGCCCGGTCGCCGCGGCCGCGGCCGGCGGCGACGAACCGGCGCTGCTGCAGTACACCGGCGGCACCACCGGTACCCCGAAGGCCGCGATCCTCACCCATCGCAACCTGGTCGCGAACCTGGTGCACGGCCAGGCCTGGGCGGGTTTCGACGACGGCGTGGAGACCGTCTACGGCGTGCTGCCGTTCTTCCACGCCTTCGGGCTGACCTTCTGCCTGAACCTGCCCGGCCAGCTCGCCGCGACGCTGGTGATGTTCCCGAACTTCGACGCCGACGCGGTGCTGAAGGCGATGAGGCGCCGTCCGGCGACCTTCCTGCCGGGCGTCGCGCCGATGTTCGACCGGATCGCCAGGGCGGCGCAGGCACAGCGCCGTCCGCCGGTCGCGGGGCTGCGGCAGGTGCGACTCGGCTTCGCCGGCGCGATGCCGATCCCCGCGGCCACGGTCGAGCGCTGGGAGGCGCTGACCGGTGGACTGCTGATCGAGGGCTACGGCATGACCGAGTGCGCGCCGATCGCGCTGGGCAACCCGTGCGCGCCCACGCGCCGTCCGGGAACGTTGGGAATCCCGTTCCCCAACACCGAGATCCGGCTGATCAGTGTCGGTACGGACGGCGACCCGGACGGTGACCCGGACGGTGACCCGGACGGCGACCCGGACGGCGACGGCGAGCCGCTGCGGGACGTCGAGCCCGCCGCGGACGGCACCCGGCACGGCGAGCTGCTGGTGCGCGGGCCACAGGTGTTCGCGGGGTACTGGAACCGTCCCGAGGAAACCGCCGGGCAGTTGCTGCCCGGCGGCTGGTTGCGCACCGGCGACGTGGTCGAGGTCGATCCGAGCGGCTGGATCACCCTGGTCGACCGGGTCAAGGAGATGATCATCGTCGGTGGTTTCAAGGTCTACCCCTCCCAGGTCGAGGAGCATCTACGGACCATGCCCGGGGTCGCCGACGTCGCCGTGGTCGGCATCGCCACGCCGGACGGTGACGACCGCGTGCTCGCCGCGCTGGTCATCGAGGACGGCGCCGAACCGCCTACGCTGCAACAGGTTCGCGACTTCGCCGAGCAGCACGTGCCCCGGTACGCACTGCCCCGTGAGGTGCGGATCGTCGACGATCTGCCCCGCTCGCAGATCGGCAAGGTGATGCGCCGGCTGGTGCAGGAACAGAACACGCCGGCCGGCTGAGCCGCACCCGCTCAGGAGACGATCGGCTCCGTGGCGGTGGCGCTCGCGCAGACCTGGGCGAGACCGCCGGCCAGCGCAGCGGCCGCGGCCGTGCCCGGGGCGTCGCCCGCGTCGTCACCCTCGTGACCGCCCGCGGTCATCGCCCGCCAGGCCACGATCGTGTCCGGACGCACCAGCACCGCGCCGTCCGCAGCCACCTCGCGCAGCGCGGCCCAGGCACCCTCCGCGTCGCCGTGATCGCCGTCATCGGTGACCCGTACCAGGTCGATCTGTCCGGCCAGGGGGTGCGTGCAGCCGGCCAGCGCCGCCGACCAGAGCTGCTCGTGCTCCGGGGTGACCAGCAGCGCCCAGCGCCGGCCCTGAGCCAGGTCGAGCGTCGAGCTGCGGGTCCGGTCTCCGCCCGGGTCGCCGGCCCGTTCGCCGGGTGTGTTCACCCAGGCGTGGGGCAGGTGATGTCCCGGCCGGGTGGTCGGGCGGTAGACGACGGTGTCCTCGGGCAGGGTCTCGGCGCCGGGGTCGGCGGCCAGGGCGCCGTCCACATAGGCGAAGCCGATCTCGGCACCGTGCGCATGGAACTCCAGGTCCATGTAGGACACCGCGTCGTCCAGCCGCCGCTGCGTCGCGGCGCCCTCGGCGCTGCCGGACCACAACTGGCGCAACGCGTTCCAGCCGTCCTCGGCGGAGCCGCCCAGCCCGATGGCGGTGTCGATGACGCCGCCGTGGCTCTGGAAGTTGTGCAACGAGTTCGCCGCCACCGAGACCCCGACGGCCCGGCGTTCGGTCTCGTAGCTGTCCAGCAGTGACGCCAGCTCGGGCTCGCGCAGCGCGGTGGCCAGCTTCCAGGCGAGGTTGTGCACGTCCTGCGCGCCGGTGTTGAACCCGAGCGCGCCCCACGGCGGGATGCGGTGCGCGGCGTCGCCGGCCAGGAAGCAGCGCCCCTCGCGGTACCGGTCGGCCACCACCGACTGGATGTACCAGTGCGAGACCGTGTGCAGTTCCAGTTCGAGGGCGTCGACGCCGAAGGAGCTCAGGATCCGGGCGCGCATGCCGTCCTCGTCGAACCGCTCGGGATCGTCGGGGCCGAACCCGCAGGCGAACACCCACTCCCGCGACCGGCCGGCCGAGTCCCACGGACCGATGTGGTAGAGGTACCCGCTGCCGATCGACCCGCCCAGATCGGGGTTCACGAACCAGTAGATGAGGCACTCCTGGTTCGGGATCAACTCGGTGAGATCGGCGCTGAAGTGCGCGCTGACCATGTCGACCAGGTTGGTCGGCCCCGACATCGCGATGCCGAGGGTGTCGGCGACCATCTTCCCGCCGTCCGCGCCGATCAGGTACGAGCCCCGGACCTGTTCGCCGCCGGCCAGTGTGACGGTGACCGAGTCGTCGTCCTGATCGATGCCGACCACCTCGGTGCTGAACCGCACGGTCGCCTCGGCGCGGGCCGAAGCCGCCTCTCGCAGAATGGGTTCCATGCGTATCTGGGGCAGCATCACGTAGGGCGACGGGCTCGCCGCGGCGTACTCCTGCGCGTAGTGCCCGCCGCCCCAGGCATCACGGACGGCGATCTGCCGCCCGTGCAGGTCGGTCGGGCCGGTGAGCGAGGTGTACCAACCGGTCCGGCCGACGGTGCGCGGTGGTGCGGCCGCCTCGAGCACGGCGTCCTGCACGCCGAGCTGCCGGAAGATCTCCATGGTGCGCTGGTTCAGGCCCACGGCCTTGGGGTGGATCGAGGTGCCCGGACGGCGCTCGAACACGATGTTCGGCACGCCCAGGTCGCT
>DAIOVT010000058.1:12361-12914 GCA_036758885.1 Kineosporiaceae bacterium | reverse complement strand
CCGGTCGACCATCACGAACGTCTTGGAGGCCTGCATGTACCGGGTGCGGTCCAGGGCCATCCACAGCGGCTGGCTGAACAGCGACTCGTCGGTCTCGATCTGCGTGGTCAGCAGCCAGCTCTGACAGGTCGCCAGTACCGCGGCGACGTCCCGGCTGCTGCCGTAGGTGTCGGTGACCCGGATCGTGTCGGCGTCCACCCGCTCGATCCGGGCCACGCCCGGCCGGGTGCCGCCGCCGTTCAGCGAGCGCAGCGAGGTTCCCGCCGGCCAGTGCGCCAGCCGTTCCGGCGAGTGCTGCCACAACCCCTGCGGCACCTGCTCGACGCCGCCCACGATGAAGTACTGGTCCTCGTCGCAGTTGGTCATCACCACCCGGAAGATCTCGAGCATCGAGTTCGGGAAGTCCGAGTCCCAGCCACCGGTGCCGAAGCCGACCTGGCCGAACGCCTCCCGGTGCCGATAGCTCAGTGCCGCAAAGGCTTTGGACGTCGAGACGAAGTCGTAGAAGGTGCGGTCGTCCCACAACGGCACCAGTTCGTCCCACAGTCGCTTC
>DAIOVT010000058.1:0-12351 GCA_036758885.1 Kineosporiaceae bacterium | reverse complement strand
GGAGCGGATCGCGTCCTGGATACCGGTGAAGTGTGCCCGTTCCTCGAGCGCGTCGGCCCACGCATCAGCCACCTCGGAGAAGAAGGCCGGCAGATCGGCCAGCGACTCCGCGTAGTAGGTGTTGCCCTCCAGGTCGACCACGGTGCTGCCGGAGGCCGGCGTCAACGGGTTCGGGAACGGCCGCTTCTGCAGTCCGAGCATGTCGGCGTAGTGGTAGAAGGACGTCGAGGAGATCGGGAACCGCATACCGCCCAGTTCGGCAACGATGCCGTCGGCGCCCTCGAACGGCTGTGACCGCAGCCGCCCACCCAGGTGCGAGGCCTCGTAGACGATCGGTTTGAGCCCCATCTTCATCAGCTCGTACGCCGCGACCAGACCCGAGATGCCCGCCCCGACGATCGCCACCTCGGTGCCGTGACGCGCTGCCGGCACGCTGCCCAGGCCGGCGCTGTGCGCGATCCAGTCGTCGAAAGGGAACGGGAAATCCGGGCCGAAGATGGTGACGGGTTCAGACGGTCTGCTGGCGGGCTCAGTCATTGTCGAAGAATTGCCGGTTTGCCGCCACGATCGCAATGGTTCCGGCCATCTCTCCCATCGCCCGGCCCCCGGCCCCTGAGAAGGTGGACCGTGCAGAACTGGCATTGGCTGCAGGGACCTGTCGAGGACGCCGCCCGACGGCTGCTGGGCTGCGAGTTGGTGCACGCGGTGGACGGCGAGACGCTTCGGGTGCGCATCGTCGAGACCGAGGCCTACGACCAGCTCGATCCGGCGAGCCACGCCTTCCACGGGCGTACCGCTGCCAACGACGCCATGTTCCGCAGCGCCGGTCACGCCTACGTCTATCTGAGCCACGGCATTCATCACTGCCTGAACGTGGTGACCGGCCAGGAGGGGTTCGGCTGCGGGGCGCTGGTACGAGCGGCGGAGCCGGTCGGGCCGGTGGGCGAGATGACTCGGCGCCGTGGCCGGGACGGCGTCCAGCTCACCAACGGACCGGGCAAGCTCTGCCAGGCTCTGGCCGTTACCCGCGCGTTGACCGGGCACGATCTCACGCGGCCGCCGCTGCGGCTGATCGAGCGGCCGGCACTGCCGGACGACGAGGTGGTCACCACGACGCGGATCGGCATCTCTCGCGCCGTGGAGGCGCCGCGTCGCTTCTACATCCGCGGCAACCCGTACGTCTCCCGCAGCTGAGGGTCAGGACCCCGCGCCGAGGTGGGCGATGCACAGATCGGGCTCGACGAACGGGTCGAGCCGGTCGATGGTGACCGGCGAGCCCCATCCGTCCAGGGCGCCGCGCATCAGCCCCAGGTGCACCGAACACACCACCGGCGAGCGGGTGGTCGCCATCTCCAGGAACGGACAGCTTCGCAGCCCTATCGTGCTCGCGCCGTCCCCGGCTGTTCCGTGGTCTGTCTTGTCGTCCGTCTTGATGTCCGTCTTGATGTCCGTCTTGATGTCCGTCTTGATGTCCGTCTTGCCGTCGGGTTCGCAGACCGCCGGCGTGCGCTCGGGCGCGAAGCCCAGCGAGTCGAGCAGGACGACCAACCGGTCCACCGGGTCGTCCGCGGCCGGCTTGTCGGCACCCGGTTCCTGCGGTTCCCGGACGGCGAGCCGCTCCGCCCAGCGCCGCCCCGCCCGCAGCGCCAGGTCGGCCGAATCCGCCTGTGCCGCAAGGCCGTCGGCGAGCACCTCGGCCAGCAGGCGGTAGTGCCGGGGACCGGCAGGATCCATACCGGGGACGGTGCGGAACAGTTGCGGCGGCCGGCCCGGGCCCCGGTGCGGGCCTTCCAGACGCTCGACCTGCCCGGCCCGCTGCAGGATCTCCAGATGGAACCTGACCGTGTTCGGGTGCACGTCGAGCCGGGTCGCGATGTCGGTGATCGACAGCGGCTCCGCCGAGCCACGCAGCACCCGCAGCATCTCGGCGCGCCGGCCGGCGGCCGGTGTGGTGCTCTGCGTCATCGTCCTGGCCTCCCCTTCGGTTCTCCGGTCCATCCTCTCCCGCGCGGGCAGGTTCGCCGGACAGAGTTTTACACAAGATAGGATCGTAATAAATGAGCGCCGCAGACTCGCCTCGCTCCCCCGGCGTCGCAGCCGGCGCTCTCCGTCCCCGATCGAGGAGGATCGATGACCACGCCAAGCCCCGACCCGGCGTCTACGACAACCCCCGCACAGGCGCCCGGTGAACACTCCGGCGACCTGCCCTTCGCCGATCGGCAGGACTCTGCGGTGCAGGGGCACTGGCTGCTGGCCCGGCTCGGCAAGCGGGTGCTGCGCCCCGGCGGGGTCGGGCTGACCCGGGCGCTGCTGGCCGATGCCGGCCTTCCCGACTCCGACGTCGTCGAACTGGCCCCCGGGCTCGGCCGCACCGCCGCCGAGATCATCGCGGCGAAGCCGCGCTCCTACTACGGCATCGACTACGACCCGGCCGCGGTGCGCGCGGTGCAACCGATCGTCAACGGCTACGGCGAGGTGCGCGCCGGTGACGCTGCCGACACCCGGCTGCCGAGCGCCAGCGCCGACGTGGTGGTCGGCGAGGCGATGCTGACCATGCAGGGCGACCGGGCCAAGCAGGCGATCGTGGCGGAGGCGGTGCGGGTGCTGCGGCCGGGTGGCCGTTACGCGATCCACGAACTCGCCCTCGCACCGGACGACCTGAACGACCACGTCAAGGAGGACATCCGCAAGGCCCTGGCCCGCTCGATCAAGGTGAACGCCCGGCCGCTGACCCCGGCGGAGTGGCAGACGCTGCTTCGTGAGCACGGGCTGGTGGTCGATCAGGTGCGCACCGCGCCGATGGCACTGCTGCAGCCTCGCCGCCTGGTCTCCGACGAGGGACTGCTCGGCGCCGCGCGGTTCGGCCTCAACCTGCTCACCCGCCCCGACGCCCGGCGCCGGGTACTGGCGATGCGGCGCACCTTCCGGACGCATCGGCGCAACCTCTGCGCGGTCGCCGTGGTGGCGCACAAACCCCGGGCCTGAGGGCGGTGCGCACGGTGGTGGCGTGAACGGCGGGGTAAATTCGGAGCGGCTCACCCGCCCGCCCACACCGAGGAGCGCCCATTTCCGCCGCACCACCACACAGCCAGGGCACGCCCGCCTGGGTGAGGCTGCGCGACGGCCGCGGGCTGTTCACCATGACGCTGCCGGGACCGGTGACCGCACCGGAAAGCGGGCCGACCCCTGTGCCGACGGTGGTGATGGAGGCCGGCGCTGCGGCGTCCCGGTCGTCCTGGGGCCTGGTCCAGCCCCGGGTGGCCCGGTTCGCGCGCGCGGTGGTCTACGACCGCTCGGGTCTCGGCAAGAGTCCGCCCGACCCCGCCGGACGCACCCTGGACCGGATGGCCGACGACCTCAACGACCTGCTCGACGATCTGGCCGGACAACAGCCCGAACAACAGCCTGAGCAACAGCCCGGACAACGATCGGCGCCGGCCCGGTTCGTGCTCGTCGGCCACAGCGCGGGCGGGCCGATCGTGCGGCTGGCCGCCTCGCGCCGTCCGGAACGGATCGCCGGCCTGGTGCTGGTCGACCCCACCGACGAAGCCGCAGAGATGTTGTTCGGCATGGGTTTTCGCCGTCTCGAGCGGGCTGCGATCGTGGTCGGCACGGCGCTGGCCCGGTTGCATCTGTTCCGCCTGCCGTACCGCCGGCTGCTCGCCGCCATGCCGCCCGACGTACGAGCCGACCTCGCCGCCGAGGGTTTCACCCCGGGCGTGCTGCGCACCCAGGCAGCCCAGGCCAGGACGTTCATCGACGAACTGAGCACCTGGCGAGAGCACCCGCCCGGTCTGGGCGACATACCGGTCACCGTCATCTCCGGAACGCGCAGCGGCGACGGACTCAACGACGCTGCCCGCGCCGCGGCGAACGCCTCGCACGCCGTGCGGGCGGCCGCCTCCCCCGCCGGACGGCACGTGCCGGCCCCCCACTCCGGTCACTACGTACCGGTGCACGATGCGGAGCTGGTCGGCGACGAGATCCGCCGACTGGTCGAGCTCGCGAACGGCGCCGCTCCCGCCGCCTCCGGGCAGGCCGGCCGGTGAGCGCGGACGCCGGGCAGGAACAGGCCGCGAAGCAGGTCGAGCAGGAACACCGGGCCGTGACCGCCATGTACGCGCGCCTCGACCAGATGCGTGAGAGCGCCCGCGGCCAACGCCAGCGGGTGCTGGCCGCGCCGGTGGAGATGGAGACGGATCTGTTCGCCCGCGACGTCGAGGTGATCCGGCTCGCCCGGCTGATCGGCGACCTCGACGCGGCCGAGGCGTCGCTGTGCTTCGGCCGCATCGATCCGGCCGCCGGGCCCGCCCTGCACATCGGACGGCGCGGGCTGCACGACGAACTCGGCCGCACCCTGCTCACCGACTGGCGGGCCGAGGCGGCCCACCCCTTCTACGCCGCCACCCCGGCGGCACCGCTGGAACTGCGCCGCAGGCGGCATCTGCGCACCGCCGACCGTGCCGTGGTCGCGGTCACCGACGAGATCCTCGACGGCTCACCGCCCGGACCGGACGACGTGGTCGGTGACGGACCCCTGGTCGAGGTGCTGGACCGGGCCCGGACCGGGCGGATGCGCGAGGCGGTCTCCACCCTGCAGGCCGAGCAGGACAAGATCGTCCGCTCGGCACATCGCGGGATCACCGTCGTCCAGGGCGGGCCGGGGACCGGCAAGACGGTGGTCGCGCTGCATCGCGCCGCCTATGTGCTGTACGCCTTCTCGAACCTCGCCCGGCGGGGGGTGCTCGTGCACGGCCCGAATCGCCGGTTCCTCGACTACATCAGCGAGGTGCTGCCCTCGCTCGGCGAGAACGACGTGCGCCTGAGTACCGTCGAGGACCTGGTCGGCCTGACCGCCGGGCACGACGACGAACCGGCCGTGGCACGACGCAAGGGGCGCGCGGAACTCGCTGCGGCGCTGGAGGACTGGGTCGCCGGGCACCGGCCCCGGGGCATCGCCCTGACCGTGCGGGTCGGGCAGGACGTACTCACCCTGGACGCCGCGACGATCGACCGGACGACGCGCCGCTCGCTCGCCGATCGCCCGGGCCACAACCCCGCCCGGCGGGTCTTCGTCGAGCAGGTGGTCGAGGACCTGGTCGAGCTGATCGAGTCCCGGGCGGCCGCGACGCTGGAGGCCTTCGACGCCGAAGCGACGGCGATGGGCATCGACCTGGATCGTGGGGTGGCCTCGGACCTGGCCTCGCTCGGCTTCGACACCGAACCCACCGGCTCGGGTCAGCCGGAGTTCGACGCGGAACGGCTGCGCACCGCGCTGCTGGCCGACGACGACCTCGACGCGGCCGTCGAACGTGTCTGGCCGCGCCTCGACCCCACCGCGACGCTGCGCGAGTTCCTCACCGGGCGAACCGATCTGGGTGGGAGCCAGGACACCTTCTCACGGGCCGATCTGGCCCTGCTCGACGAGGTCCGGGACCTGGTCGAGGGTCCGCCGGAGACCGGCTACGGGCACATCGTCGTCGACGAGGCGCAGGAACTCACCGAGATGGAGTGGCGCATGCTGATGCGTCGCTGTCCGGCCCGTTCGTTCACGGTCGTCGGCGACTTCGCCCAGGCCGGATCGGCCAGCACCGTTCGCGGATGGCACGAGGCCCTCGGCCCGTTCGCGGGCGACCGGTTCGAGCAGTACACGCTGAGCGTCAACTACCGCACCACGCAACAGATCCTGCAGGCGGCGGCCCCGTTGCTCGCCCGGATCGCCCCGGAGCAGCGCTCCTCCACCTCGATCCGCGAGGGGGCGCCGCCGGTGCACCTGCACGCCGCCGACGACGAACTGCTCGGCACCGTCACCGAACAGGTGCGCCGGCAGCACCACGAGCACCCGGGTGAGCTGGTCGGCGTCATCGCCGCCGACGAGCAGTTCGCCCGGCTCAGCGCGCTGTCGAGGGCACTCGGTGCTGCCCGGCTGGTGCCCGCGGCGCAGTCCCGCGGGCTGGAGTTCGACGCGGTGCTGGTGGTCGATCCGGCACAGATCGAGACGGCCCGGCCGGCCGGCGTCCGGGATCTCTACGTCGCGACCACCCGGGCCACGAAGCGCCTGATCGTCATCGAGGTGATCCCGCCGGCCCGGTGAGCGAGAGCAACTGCGCCAGATGGGTTCCCGGGCGCCCGCGCAGGTCGGCGGCCTGGGTGCGGCAGGAGAACCCGTCGGCGAGATAGACCGCCGCCGGGTGCTCGTCGAGCGCGGGCAGCAGCTGCTGTTCGGCGACCGCGACCGACACCTCGTAGTGGCCGATCTCGACGCCGAAGTTGCCGGCCAGCCCGCAACAGCCGCCGAGCTCGGTGACCCGGGCGCCGGCGCGTTCGAGCAGCGTGCGATCGGTGGCCCAGCCCATCACCGCGTGATGGTGGCAGTGCGGCTGGGCGACCACCTCGACCCCGGAAAGGTCGGGCGGGCGCCACCCCGGGGTCCGCAGCAACAGCTCGGCCAGCGTCCGCACACCCCCGGCCACCCGGCGGGCTGCCTCGGTGCCGAGCATGTCCACCGCGTCGTGACGCAACGCGGCGGTACACGACGGTTCGATGCCCACCACCGGGATCCCTTGGGCGACAACGGGTTCCAGCGCGGCGACGGTGCGCTGCAGGCGCCGGCGGGCGGCGTCCAGCTGACCGGTGGAGATCCAGGTGAGCCCGCAGCAGACCTCCTCACCGGTCAGCTGCGGTGCATACCCGGCCCGCTCCAGCACCGCGACCACGGCCTGCGCCACCTCGGGTGCGAAGTGCTCGGTGAAGCTGTCCACGAAGACCAGCACCGGCTGTCCGTGCGACCGGCGGTCCGGCGACTGCACCGATGTCTGAGCCGGGATCTGTTGCCGCGCAGTGTGTTCGGCGAACCTCGGAACGCTGCGGCGGCCGTCGACGCCGGCCAGCCACAACGCCGGACGGCGCATCAGCGGCAACCCGGTGGCCGCGTTCGCCAGCCGGGGCATCCGCTTCGCCAGCTTCGACCACCGCGGCAGCCAGCCGATCGTGTAGTGCGATCTCGGCCGCAGCCGCCGCCGGTAACGCTGGTAGGTCGCCTCGGCCTTGTAGGTGGCCATGTCGATGCCGGTGGGGCAGTCCGAGGCACATCCCTTGCAGGACAGGCACAGGTCCAGCGCCTCGTGCACCTCCGGTGAACGCCAGCCGTCGCTGAGCAGTTCGCCGTTCATCATCTCCTGCAGCACCCGGGCCCGGCCCCGGGTGGAGTGCAGTTCCGAACCGGTCGCGGCGTAGGACGGGCACATCACCACGCCGCTGCCCTGGGCCACCGATCGGCACTTGGCCACCCCGGTGCAGCGGTGCACGGCCTCGATCAGGTTGCCGCCGTCGTGCGGGTAGCCGAAGGCGAGCGTGCTCCGCGGCAATCGGGCCGCCGGACGGCGCAGGTCGGCGTCGATCGGCGCGGGATCGACCAGTACCCCCGGGTTGAGCAGGTTCTGCGGGTCGAGTACCGCCTTGACCGCGGCGAACACCTCGAGCATCGCCGGGCTGTAGATCTTCGGCAGCAGCTCGCTGCGGGCCCGGCCGTCACCGTGCTCGCCGGTCAGGCTGCCACCGTGCGCCGCCACCAGATCGGCTGCGGCGGTGAGGAACTCACGGAACCGGGCCGGTCCCCGGGCGTCGCCCAGGTCGACGTCCACCCGCACGTGCAGGCAGCCGTCACCGAAATGACCGAAGGGCATCGCGGTCAGGTCGTGCTCGGTGAGCAGTTCGTCGAACGCGCGCAGGTACGCGCCCAGTTCGGCGGGCGGCACCGCCGAGTCCTCCCAGCCGGGCCAGGCCGGCCGGCCCGAGGGGGCACGGCCGGCCAGACCGCCGCCGTCCTCACGGATCTTCCAGAGGGTGCCGGCCTCGGCCGGGTCGATCACCACCCTGGCGTCCAGCCAGTCCGCGGAGGCGGCCAGGGCCTGTGCCCGGGCGAGCACCTCACCGGCGTCGTCCCCGGCGATCTCGACGAACAGCCAGGCCGTACCCTTGGGCAGGTCGGGCACGGCGCCGGGCCCACGGCGCTCGCGCACCACGTCGACGATGCGTGAGTCGAGCCCCTCGCAGGCGGTCGGCCCGAACGGCAGCACCGACGGCGCCGCCGCCCCGGCCTCGGCGAAGTCGGTGAACCCGAGGGCGACCATCACCCGGTGCGCCGGGTCGGCGACCAGGCGCACGGTGGCCTCGGTGACCACGGCCAGCGTGCCCTCGCTGCCGACCAGGGCGCCGGCCAGGTCGAAACCCTTCTCCGGCAACAGGTTGTGCAGGGCGTACCCGGAGATCTGCCGGTCGAAGCGGCCCAGTTCGGTGCGCAGCGGGGCGAGTGCGCCGGCGACGATCTCGCGCAGCGCGGTCACCTGCGCAGCGGCGCCGGCGACCGTCGGGCGGTCGAGCGTGGCGCCGTCCGGGAACCGGCCGGGACGGGCCAGGGACAGCGCCGCGCCGGTGCCGGTGACCGCCTGCAACGCGAGCACGTTGTCGGCGGTGCGTCCGTAACCGAGCGCCCGTGAGCCGCAGGCGTCGTTGCCGATCATGCCGCCGATCGTGCAGCGGGTGTGCGTCGACGGGTCCGGCCCGAACCGCAGACCGTGCGGCGCGGCGGCCCTCTGCAACACCGCCTGCACCACTCCCGGCTGCACCCGTGCGCTACGGGCGATCGGGTCGATCTCGAGCACCCGGTTCAGATGGGCGCTGGTGTCGACCACGATGCCCGGGCCGATCGCGTTGCCCGCGACCGAGGTGCCCGCCCCGCGCATGGTCAGCGGGACGCCCAGGCTGCGAGCGACCTCGAGGGTGCCGATCAGCTCACCGGCATCATGGGGACGCACCACCGCCCGCGGCAGCACCCGGTAGAGCGAGGCGTCGCTGGAGTAGGCGGCCCGGGTGGCCGCGTCGGTGGCGACGTCGCCGAGCCCGGCCCGGCGCAGGGCCCGGGCCAGCTCGGCGGACGACGAGGACGCCTCGCTCACCGACGCCGAGATGCTCACCCTCGAATCGTAGGGACCGAGCGGGTGGGCGTGCTCCGCCTTGGCGCTGAGCCGCGTGTGTGCTCGGATACCCCGATGACGACCTGGACGGCGGTGCTGCTGGCGAGCGCGGCGTGCTTCGTCATCAAGTTCGCGGGATACCTGCTGCCACACCAGTTGCTGGAGCGCGAGTCGGTGCGGGCGCTGGCCTCGCGGATCACCATCGTGATGCTCTCCGGGCTGGTCGCCGTGCAGGCACTGGCCGCCGGGCGCTCGCTGGTCCTGGACGCACGCATCCCCGCCCTGGCGGTGGCCGCCCTGCTGCTGTGGCGCCGGGCGCCGTTCGTCGTGGTGGTCGTCGCCGCCGCGGCAACTGCGGCTGCGATCCGCGCACTCGGCTGACCGGGGCACCCGGCCCGCCGTGATCATGCAGAACTGCGCGTGCCCCCACTGATCACGGACGCTTCTGTGCTCGTCTCACGACACAAGAACGTCCGTAACCACCCTCACAGGCTCAGGTAGTTCTCCAGGCCGACGGTCAGACCGGGCCGCTGAGCGACTTCGCGGACGGCGAGGATCACCCCCGGCATGAACGAGCTCCGGTCCAGGCTGTCGTGGCGCAGCGTGAGCAGCTCCCCCGGCCCGCCGAGCAGCACCTCCTCGTGCGCCACCAGACCGCGCAGCCGCACCGAGTGCACCCGCACCCCGTCCACGTCGGCCCCGCGGGCGCCGTCCAGACCGGTGTTGGTGGCGTCCGGCATCGCGGCCGCCGAGGCCGCCGCCCGGGCCTGCGCGATCGCGTGCGCGGTGTGCGCGGCGGTGCCCGAGGGGGCGTCCACCTTGTCGGGGTGATGCAGCTCGATCACCTCGACGGACTCGTAGAACGGCGCGGCGACCGCGGCGAACCGCATCAGCAGCACCGCGCCCAGGGCGAAGTTCGGCGCCACCAGCACACCGACCCCCGGGTTCGCGTCGAGCTCGGAGCGCACCGCGTCGAGGCGGTCCGGCGACCAGCCGGTGGTACCGACCACGGCATGCACCCCGGCCCGCACACAGGCCAGCACGTGGTCGAGGGCGACGGCGGGCACCGAGAACACCACGGCGACGTCGGCGGCGCCCGGTTCGCCGAGCGCGCTCAGGTCGGCCGAGCCGGCGTCCAGGTCGATCTGCGGGCCGAGTTCCAGCCCCTCCGCGGCGCCCACCGCCGCACAGACCGCCTGGCCCATCCGGCCCCGGGCCCCGATCACTGCGACCTTCACGACTCGCCCCTTCTCGGATCCCACTCAGACGTCGGCCTGCTCAGATGTCAGGCAGCGCATCCAGGTTCTCGGCCGGGCCCACCACGGTGAGCGAGCGCGGCCTCGCCGCCAGTTCGGCGGCGAGCTCCTGAATGTCGGACGGCGTGATCGCCTGGATCCGGGCGAGCGCCTCGGCCAGGTCGATGAACTCGCCGTGGATCAGTTCGGCGCGGCCGAGCCGGGTCATCCGCGAGCTGCTGTCCTCGAGCCCGAGCACCAGCCCGCCGCGGAGCTGGCCCTGCGCCCGGGCCAGTTCGTCGGGGCTGACGCCGTGCTCGGCCAGCTCGTCCAGACCGGCGCCGAGCAGGTTGATCACCTCGGCCACCCGGTGCGGCGCGCAGCCCGCGTAGAGCCCGAAGTAGCCGGAGTCGGAGTAGCCGGAGGCGAAGGAGTAGACCGAGTAGGCCAGACCGCGCTTCTCCCGGATCTCCTGGAACAACCGGCTGCTCATGCCGCCACCGAGCACCGCGTTCAGCGCCGACATCACGTGTCGCCGCTCGTCGGTGGCGGTCAGTCCGACGGTGCCGAGCAGGATGTTCGCCTGCTCGATCTGCCGGTGCACGAGAAACCGGTTCGGCCGGTCCGGGCCGGGCGTACCGGCGGTGGCCGCCAGGGCGGCCAACGCATCCTGCGACCCCGGACGGCGCGGCGCCGGCGAACCGCCGGAGACCATCGGCCAGCCGCTGCGCATCAGCTCGGCACCGACCCGCTCGACCACGGCGTCGTGGTCGAGCCCACCGGCCGCCGTGATCACCAGCGTGGCCGGTGTGTAGTGCTGGGTGTAGTGGTCCCAGATGTCGTCCCGGCCGACGGCCTCGATGGTCGCGGTGGTGCCACCGATCGGGCGGCCCAGCGGGTGCTCGCCCATGATCAGCTTGGCGAAGGCCTCGTGCGCGACGTCGCTCGGGTCGTCCTCGTTCATCGCGAGTTCCTCGAGGATCACCCCGCGCTCGCTCTCGACGTCCTCGTTCTCGAGCCGGGCCGAGGTGACCATGTCGAGCAGCACGTCGATCGCCAGGTCGAGGTCCTCGTCGAGCACCCGCGCGTAGTAGGCGGTGTACTCCTTGCCGGTCACCGCGTTGGCATCGCCGCCGACCTCGTCGAAGGCGACGGCGATGTCCATCGCGTTACGCCGCGCGGTGCCCTTGAACAACAGGTGCTCGAGGAAGTGCGTGGACCCGTGGTGGCCGTCGGCCTCGTCACGGGAACCCACGCCGATCCAGCAGCCGATGGTCGCCGAGCGCAGGCCCGGCATCTCCTCGGTGAGCACCCGCACCCCGCCGGGCAGGACGCTGCGGCAGACCTGCCCGCCGTCGTCCGACCCGGCAAGGTGCTGCTGGTCCGATCCCGCCGGGATCAGCGGAAGCGGTACCGCGGGCACGTCAGGCGTTCGCCTCGGCCGGAGCCGAGTCGCCGGCGGCTGAATCGGCGCCGTTGCTGTCGCCCTCCTCGGCGAGCACCGGGATCAGCGAGAGCTTGCCGCGCGGGTCGATCTCGGCGATCTCGACCTGCACCTTCTGGCCGACACCGAGCACGTCCTCGACGTTCTCGACCCGCTTGCCGCCGACCATCTTGCGGATCTGCGAGATGTGCAGCAGACCGTCCTTGCCGGGTACCAGCGAGACGAAGGCCCCGAAGGTGGTCGTCTTGACCACGGTGCCCATGTACCGCTCGCCGACCTCGGGCATGGTCGGGTTGGCGATCGCGTTGACCGCCGCCCGCGCCGCCTCGGCCGAGGGACCGTCGGTGGCGCCGATGTAGACGGTGCCGTCGTCCTCGATCGAGATGTCCGCGCCGGTGTCCTCCTGGATCTGGTTGATCATCTTGCCCTTCGGGCCGATGACCTCACCGATCTTGTCGACAGGCACCTTGACCGTGATCACCCGGGGGGCGAACGGCGACATCTCGTCGGGCTTGTCGATGGCCTCGGCCATCACGTCGAGGATGTGCAGCCGGGCCTGCTTGGCCTGGGTCAGCGCGGCGGCCAGCACGTTCGCCGGGATGCCGTCGAGCTTGGTGTCCAGCTGGATCGCGGTGACGAAGTCCTTGGTGCCGGCGACCTTGAAGTCCATGTCGCCGAAGGCGTCCTCGGCGCCGAG